>JBEGTN010000079.1:0-2768 GCA_041179405.1 Verrucomicrobiota bacterium | reverse complement strand
AGGTTGTCTCCTCCGTGCTCTGGGAAGACTGCATGCGCTCCGCCGTCGCCGCCGGTGTGGCCGCCCAGGGCGTGCCGCCCGCATTCCTCGAACTCGGGCCGGGAGCAGTCCTTGCCGGACTCGCCAAACGCACCGACAAAGCCTGGACCGTGCGCAGCTTCGCTGAGTTCGCCGACTGCGCGGTTTAGTGGTCCTGCGTATAACGCTTCGGATTAGTCACAGAGCTGAGCCGGAGCCAAGACTCAGGGGTGTTCTCTGTGTCTGGGCTCTGTGCCCTCTGTGACAAAAAATGCCTTTCACGCCGAGCGGCCGATTGTCCCCAGATGGGGCTCGTAACATTCAACACGCCGGTTAAAACAGACAGCCATGTCGTTTAACCCCCACGCCCAGATTGATCAGACGGTCCTCGATATGATCGAGCACAGCCCGGTGGGGGCGGTGCCGCACACGCCGGCCTATCAGGATGCGCTCGTGCGCCTGCGCGCCGCGCACCAGGTTTACGTGTCGGCGGACCACAAAAACGGCTTTGTCACCGTGCGTTCGCTCTCGGCGTTGCCCTCGTTTTACGCGCAAAATTTGGAGACGTTTCTGGCCGGCAAAGTGGAGGTCGCGGCGCTGGAGTCGGAGGCCAGCATCTACAGCCGCTACGTAAAGTCCTTGCCGGCGACCTTGCAGGCCGGCGCGGAGGAGCGTCGCGCGGCCGTGGTGGCCAAGCGCGCGCACCATCGGGCCAAGCATGGTGAAGACGCCGTGCAGGACCCGGCGCACACGATTTTTCTTATCGCTGGAGCAGGCCCGAATCCCGGCCTGCCGGGCAACTACCTCTACGGTTCGGTGTTGCAGGCCACGGCCGACGCCGAGAACGGCGCTTGGACGCTACACGTCCACGACCGCGAAGACGGCGCGGCGGTGTGCGAGGTGGCGTCGCAGGTGGCTGCCTTTGAAAAGCTGCAAGAAGTCCTGGCCAGCGCCCCCTTCCTGATCAGCGAACTGGACTCGCTCGGCTTTCGGATGACGTGAGGGGCAGTGGCCTCAGGGCGTGAAAACCAGTAGCTCCGCCACGGGCGAGAGTTGGGCCGGTTGGGTGGAGTTGAGGCTCAACAGGCTTTCCGCCGAGTTTGAAATGCCATCGCCATCGGTGTCCGCGCCGGTGGTGTTGAGTGCGTAGGAGTAGGTGGTGAATTCCCAGCTGCGGGTGCCTGCGACGACGCGAATCGTGCTGGTGACCTGGTCATAGGGGCCGTGTTGGTGAAAACCGTGCACGGTGCCGTTGAGGTCGGTGGTCAGGGTCAGGTTTTGGTCAGCACGGCGTTGATTCCGTTGGTGGCAGAGAGCCAGCCGCCGCCGTAGCTCACGGTGAGGAGCACGGGGGTGCCGACCTAGGGGGGCGGTGCCGCTCTGACTCCAGATCGAAATGTCGAAAGCTTGCAGGTTGAATTCCTTTAGGTGCGATCAAGGATGGGTTTGAACGTATGACTTAGTAAAATCCTCCAAGTCTATTTAACGTTTCCGCTCAGAATAATTAAAAGTGACCTCATTCTCTGCGAAAGTCTGCCATTTGATGAAAACCTCATCACCAATATTCCTCTCATAATATTTATTGTCGCCAAATCCGGTTAAGGCAAAGCGCGTATCGCTTTTTAGTTGCTCTATCAGTTTGGCGAAATCCCTTGGCGTCAGCGCAATCGTGGTGGACTCCCAGTAGTCTATTCTCGATTTATTCATAGGCCTGCCAACCTTGCGGGCAACGATCTTGAATTCATCACTTGGCGTATACTCCAACGCTTGGTTCACCACTTGTGTAATGGGGCGCGGTGCCAGAGGAACGTTTTTACAGCCTGCGAGAAAGGTAAATGCTATTAGAACTAGTGCCGTTTTCATCTTCATACCGACAGGGTGTTTACCGATGTGTGAGGGGCGCAAGATTAAGGTGAAAGAGGATGGTGAACGGGGCGGCCGCTGCTGCGCCAGCGGCGGTCCTTGGGGCGACGGACTTGAACTCACGTTCAAGCCTACTCGGAGGGCAGGGGGCTCTACTTGATGGCCGCCGCCGACCACTTGGCGAGGGCGCGGCCGGTCAGGCTGCGGGACTCGGCCTCGATGCCTTTGCGGGGGCCGGCGTAGATCAACTCGCCGCCGGCCGTGCCGCCGCCGGGGCCGAGGTCGATCAGCCAGTCGGCCAGGTCGATCACGTCTAGGTTGTGCTCGATCACGATGAGGGTGTTGCCCGCGTCGCGCAGTTTGAAGAGCAAGTCCATGAGGTGCTGGATGTCCACCCAGTGCAGGCCGGTCGTCGGCTCGTCGAGGATGTAGAGCGTGCGGCCTTGCTGGCGCTTGCTGAGTTCGAGGGAGAGCTTGAGCCGCTGCGCCTCGCCGCCGGAGAGCGTGGTGGCGGATTGGCCGAGCGCGAGGTAGCCGAGGCCGACTGCCGAGAGCGTCTCCAGTTTGTCCATGATCTTGGGGATGTTTTTGAACAACCCTGTCGCCTCGCGCACCGTCATGCCGAGCACGTCGGCGATGGATTTGCCGTGGAAAAGAATCTCCAGCGTCTCGCGGTTGAAGCGCCGTCCGCCGCAGCTCGGGCAAGGAGCGTAGGCGTCGGCCATGAACTGCATGTCGAGCTTGATGAGGCCGTCGCCGGCGCAGCGTTCGCAACGGCCGCCGCGCACGTTGAAGGAGAAACGGCTCGCGGTGTAGCCGCGCACCTTGGCGAGCGGCACCATGGCGAATAGGTCGCGCAGCGGGTCCATCAGGCCGACGTAGGTCGC
>JBEGTN010000078.1:0-3140 GCA_041179405.1 Verrucomicrobiota bacterium | reverse complement strand
GGCGGGCGCGGGTTCGGGCCAGGTGACATCGAGCACAGCGTTCAGATCGTGGCGATTTTGCAGCACCGCGATCATCTCGGGTTCGTTGACGATGGCACCGCGGGCGGTGTTGATAAAAGTGGCGCCGGGGGGCATCGTCGCCAGCAGGGCGCCGGTGATGAGGCCCTCCGTCTCCTTTAGCCACGGGGCGTGGAGGGAGACGACCCGGCTGCGGGAGAAAACCTCCTCAAGTGACACGAGGGTGACGCCCAATTCCTTTGCGACATGCGGGGGGCAAAAGGGATCGTAGGCCAAAACTTTGACCTCGAGTTGGCGCAACATCTGGGCGACTCGGCGCCCGATCTGACCGAGGGACACCAGACCTACCGTAGTGCCGAAGGCTCCTACACCCTCGTAGTGTTCCGGCCAGGCCCGAGCCCGGGCAACACGCATCACAGCGCTGAAACGGTGCACCTGTTTCAGGCCCAGAATAATCTGGGCGAAGGTGAACTCGGTGACAGGCACGGCATTGGCGGCCCAGGCGGAGCAGATGGGGATATTGCGCGCCCAGAATTCGTCGGTGACGATGCCCTTGATGCTGCCCGCCGCGTAGAAAACGGCTCGGAGTTTGGGCATCAACGCGAGATTCGCGGCGTCAAGCTTGGGTGCTCCCCAACTGGTAAAAAGGAACTCCACCTCGCGCAGGGCGTCGGCGTGGATCGTGAGGTCGGAGGGAGTGATGCAATCGACTTTGAGCGAGCAAAGCCCGGACAACTCCTCCCTGATAGATTCTGGGAAAACGACATTATAGGCGTCTTGACCGGCGAGTAGAGCGGCGGGAGGGAGCGGTTTCAGCATGGCAAAGTTAGAACGAGCAGCCTCTACAAACGTGAAAGCCATCGTTCTGTAAAGCGCGTGGGAACCGGGGACGTCGTTGTGCTGCGCGCCGAACTCCGCTATTTCCCGTTTGCCTAGCGCGAAGGCGGGACGCATGGATGCACCTCTTTTCTTTGTCATGAGCCTCGACGCGCCCAAGCACCTGTCCATCTCCGGAGCCGGATTATCCATCGGTATCGTGGCCTCGCGCTACAATAACGAGCTGGTGGACGCCCTCGTCGAACAGGTCAAAACCCGCCTGCTCGCGGCCGGTGTTTCCGAATCCGGCCTGCCCGTGGTGCGGGTGCCGGGGGCGAACGAATTACCCAGCGGCGTGCAACTCCTGCTGCGCAAGACCAGGCTCGACGCCGTGGTGGCGCTCGGGGTCGTCATCCGGGGCGGCACCCTGCATTACGAGCTGGTGTCGTTCGCCGCCTCCGAGGGGCTGCAACGCGTCGCGCTGGACACCGGGGTGCCGGTGATCGCCGGCGTGGTGGTGGCCGAGACGACCGCGCAGGCCGAGGAGCGCTGCCGGGGCGAGATCAACCGCGGGGCGGAGTTCGCCGCCGCCGCCCTCGAGATGGCGGAGTTGAAACGTAAACTTTCCTGAAAATGAGCAACAAAGCCCTATTTGCCCAGCGCCGTGACGGCCGGGTAGTCGCCCTGCAATACCTCTACGCCTGGAGCCTGAACATCCCGGAGAACCTGGCCGAGGATTTGACGACGTTCTTCACCCAGATGGAGAGCGAGAAGCCCCGCGAACACTTCGCGTTTGGCGAAGAGCTCATCCACGGCGTCATTACCAACGTTGACGAGATCGACGGCCGTATTCGCGGGCTGGCCCAGAACTGGGACTTTGATCGCATCGCCAAGATCGACCTCGCCATCCTGCGCCTCGCGATCTTCGAGATGATGCATCGCAAGGACATCCCTCCCGTCGTGTCGATCAACGAGGCGATCGACCTCTCCAAGCAGTTCTCCAACGCCGACGCCAAGCGCTTCATCAACGGCATCCTCGACAAGCTCAAGGACCAGCTCGGCCGCGATTCCCGCAAGATCACCTGAGCGCACCGCTCTCCCCCTGGCGCACGCGCATGTTCGGACTATTTAAGAAATTCAAAGACGGCCTCGCCAAGACGGTCGCGGCGATCACCGCCAAGACGCACTCGCTCTTCGGTGGACGCAAGATCGACGCCTCCTCGCTGGAGGAGCTGGAGGAAGCGCTCATCACCGCCGATTTCGGGGTCGAGACGACCACCGAGATCCTCGCCGAGATCAAGGCCGCCTACCGCAAGGATCCGCAGCTCGCCGGCAAACAGGCCGCCGAGATCGGCGCGGCCGTGCTCACCCGCGTGTTGGCCGGCAGCGCGGGCACGCCCGCCCTCTGTAAACGCCCCGACGGCATGCCCGCCGTCATCGTGATGATCGGCGTCAACGGCTCTGGCAAAACCACCACCACCGCGAAGCTCGCCTGGGCCTTGCAGGAGGAGGGCAAGTCCGTGCTCGTCGCCGCTTGCGACACCTTCCGCGCCGCCGCCGTGGAGCAGTTGAAGACGTGGGCCGAGCGCTTGAAACTCGACGTCGTCGCCAGCCACACCGGCGCCGATGCGGCGGCGGTCGCCTACGATGCGCTCCAAGCCGGAAAAAGCCGGGGCAAGGACGTGGTCATCATCGACACCGCCGGACGCCTTCACACCAAGAGCAACCTGATGGAGGAGCTGGCGAAGATCCGCCGTGTGTTGCAAAAGATCGACCCCGCCGCGCCGCATTTTTCCTGGCTGGTGGTGGACGGTTCGCTCGGCAGCAACTCCATCGAGCAGGCGCGCGTGTTTCACCAGAGCTTCGGGCTGACCGGATTGGTGGTCACCAAGCTCGACGGCACCAGCCGTGGCGGCGCGGTGGTCGGCATCTGGCGGAGCCTGAAAATACCCATCCACTACGTCGGTCTGGGCGAGCAGAAGGAAGACCTGCAACCCTTCGACCCCGAGGCCTATTCCCGTGCGGTGTTCGGGCTGGAGTAGGGCGCTTGGTTCATTTCGATTGAGCTTTTGATTTTGCGTCCAATTAGCGCCCACTTTCAATCAGCTGGTTTATAAGCTCCCCGGGATTCACGAGTTCCACCCGCGTGCCGGCTGTGATTTCTCCGCGTTGCGACAGATTGGGGTTTAACCGCAGGATGGCGGTTTGCCATGCCGTCAACACGCGCTGTTTCTCGGATTGTTGTCTGGCTGCGTCCGCCCCATTACCCCAACCCGGCAGGAAAAAGCCGACGCGAAAGACGATTT
>JBEGTN010000077.1:0-12176 GCA_041179405.1 Verrucomicrobiota bacterium | reverse complement strand
ATGTTCGATCTCTGCGAAACGCTCACGCCGCTCGTGCAGCGCAATTCGATCGATGAAGGCTATCTCGACCTCGGACCATGCGGGTTTGCGAGCGCAGCGGAGGTTGAGTCGCGGGTGCGAGCACTGCAAAGGCGCATCGCCGACGAGCTGCAGATTCCGGTGTCGTTCGGGCTGGCGACGAACAAGCTCGTCTCGCAAATCGCCTCGAAGCTGCGCAAGCCGCGCGGCTTCGTCGTCGTGCCCGCCGGTGCCGAGGCGGCCTTTCTCGCTCCGCTCGACGCTGGCAAACTCCCCGGCATCGGCACCAAGACCGAGGCCGCGTTGAAGGAGCGCGGCCTCGCCCGCATCGGTGACCTCACCGCGCGCTCCGACGACGAACTCGCATCGATCTTTGGCCGCGATTGGCGCGCCCAGCTCGCCACCGCGCGCGGCGAGGACGACCGCCCCGTCGAGGTCGAGCACGATGACGCCAAGAGCTACTCGCAGCAGGAAACCTTCGCAGAGGACATCGCCGATCCCGCCGAGATCGAGCGCATCGCCAAGGGCATGATCGACGAGTTGCTCCCGCAAATCCGCGCCGACGGCAAGCGCGCCCGCACGATGACGGTCAAGGTGCGCTACGGCGATTTCAGCCAAGAGAGCGCCGGCCGCAGCCTCGCCGAGGCGAGCGACCTGGAGGCACCCTTTTATCCGCTGGTCGCCCCGCTCCTGCGCAAGGCCTGGACGCGTCGCAGCGCGCTGCGTCTAGTGAGCGTGCGTTTCTCCGCCATCGAAGAGCCTGCGACGCAGCTCGACCTCTTCGCCGCCGAGAGCGAGGCCGACACCAAGCGCCGCAAGCTCGCCGCCGTGCTCGACCAGTTGAACCGCACCGCCACCGGCGCGAAGGTGAAACACGGACACCAAATCCGCCGCAGTGCTAAGGGCGCGGAGTGATAAAAGAGGCCCCAGCCATTCAAATTTTAACCACGGATCGACACGGATAAACACGGATAATACCAAGCGGTCTCCTGAGACGGGCCCGAGCTCTGCGCCTCCGTGCCTCTGTGGTAAAAATATTTCCGATCCCCGTTCTACTTCTCCGTATTTTGGCCCTATCTGCGGTTAAAAAACTCCGGCTCCGGCTTCGCGTCCCTTCGCGACACTTCGCGGTAAACCATGTATCGGCTTCTTCAGCCGATTGACTTGGCATGGCTGGCTCCTCCGCCTCATTATCCCGTCATGCCGATTTACGAGTATTATTGTCCGCAGAACCACACGATCTACCAGTTCTACGCCAAGACCCTCGCGCAGGGGAAACTCCTGCCCCGGTGTCCCGACAACCCCAAGTGGACCCTGCAAAAAACGGTGTCGCAATTCGCCTTCACCGGCCGCGCCGCCGAGCCCGCCGCCGCCGCGCCGGGAGCGGATGTCGACGGTGACGACCCGCGCATGGACGCGGCGATGCAGGCGATGGAGAGCGAGTTTTCCTCGGTCGATGAAAACGACCCCCGCGCGATGGGTCGCATGATGCGCCGCATGGCCGAGCTTACCGGCGAAAAGATCGACGGCGAGATGGAGGAAGTAGTGCGCAAACTGGAGGAAGGCACCGACCCCGAGACCCTCGACGAACAACTCGGCGGTGGTCCCAGTGGCGAAGGCGGCGAAGACGACCCCTACGGCGAGTCGCCCGGTGGTCCCCCCGGCGCGCAAAGCGAAGCCAAACGGAAAGAAGCGCGCATGAGATATAAACTCCGCCGCGCCGCCGCCCCCCGCCGCGACCCACAACTCTACGACTACGAGTAAAACAGGCCCTTTTCAGGCCAGATCGCCTAACGTGCTGTCTTCCTGCCTCGTTCACCGCGCCTGCGCCTCCGTAGGCTTGAACGTGAGTGTAAGTTCCATTGTCCGCAGGTTGACCGTGCATCAACGGCCCTGTCGGCCATTCGCCTATGCCTGGACACGCCCTACACGGGCTCGGTTACACCCACAATAGGCCGACTTGGACGGCGAAAAGTGTAACAGTGTAAATAATTTAGACCAGGCCTGTAATTTGACATAAAAAGCCGTGCGAAGTTAACGCACGGCTTCTTGAGTGGTTTATAGGGAGGAAATCAGACTGTTTTTCTGCGGCGAACACAGACTGCAAAAGCCCCGGCCAAACCTGCACCGATTAAACCATAGCTCGAGGGTTCTGGAATTACTGTTGCAGCGATGACCATCGTGCCGGCGGCGGGTGCGTCGGTGATCCATACATCGGCTCCAGTCGTCGTGAAACCATACTGAACGTGGCGTGACGGGTCATTGATGGTGGAAAAAAATACGGCAAAATCGCCGGCGGTGCTCAAGGTTTGTGTTGCTCCTACAAACGATGAATAATCAGGGGCGAAATCACGTATAAATGCCACAACCGTATGGCTTGTGAACGTATTGCTAACTACAGTGCCCGTAAAGTTCAGGCCAACTCCAGCCAGTGGGCCATCACTTTGGGCATAAACATTGGCTTCTACTGTTTTATTTCCTACCGCTCCCGGTCCACCTGAGGGAGTATACCAAAATGGATTGGGATCACCTATCGAGTTTGGCGCCAACGTGATGGTAGTGCCGGAAAAGGTGGCGACTGCATCACTAACCCCCCACGACGATCCAAACACATAGGCACCGCCATTCGAGGGTATTTCAAAAAAGTTTAGATATGCATTTGTAAAGGTGACCGGATCAATTGTGACGTCCACTGCGCGTGTTGTCGTGGTGAATAGGCCTGCTGTAATGAGCAGACCAGATAAGCCAATTTTGGCTATGCTAATAGATGCAATTTTCATTTTGACTTGGGTTTAGTATTACTGACTGGGGGTTGTATCGCCATTGAGGCGATAAAGTTGTTTTAGGTCTGAGGAACGGATGATACAGATTTCGGTGGGGTTTATTCGGTAAAAACCACATTCCTGTTTTTGATGGTGCCTTTAGCCATGGCTACAGCGTGGCCATCGCACATCGCCACATTGACCTTACCCTTGTGGCGGTAACGCATCCATTTGTTATTGCCGGTGTCGTCATCGGTCGCAGTGCTGATGAAATCGTCCATAGCAACTGAAGCACCTCGCGATCCGCTCTGGGATACGATGATAGAGGGCTGCTCGATGGAGTTCGGAGTCCAACCCTTGTTGTTGGGGTCCTGACACATGTCGGCCACTAGTATAACCTCAGACATGCGCGCTACCTTTGAGAGAGAAAGGGCAGGCAAGCCACGAGGCATTAGGCCGGCGTGCATGCCGTAGGTTAAGACAATATCCGCAGGATTTGTCGATTCTTCGACGGGAATTGCGGTGCCAGGACAAACAAAAATAGTCGATTTTTGATTGGGTGGTGTATTTATATAGGCCGCTAATGTTTTGGCCCAGGCCGCATCATTCCCCGTGCCGGCATAAGGAAGGTAATTCTTATTGTCGCTGGCGTATGTTATCGCTGAAAGACCTACTTGTCGCAGGCTCGATATACAGGCACTGGCCTTGGCGGCGTCTCTAACTGAACCCACCGTTGGTATAATGATTGCGGCCAAGATCCCTATGATAGCGATCACGGTCAGCAGTTCGATCAGGGTAAAGGCTCGCTGCGTAGAAATGAAATGGGGGTTCATGTTATATAATAGTTGAATTATTTAACCGCCTTGATGCGTAAAAACTTCTTGGCTGCACCAGTGATGGAGACAGAGTATACTTTCCTCACGCATCCGAACGGAACGTTGCTTGTGTTAAGGTCGTCGGCTACTGATACCCCGTCGGATGTCCAAGCTCCTGGGTTGGAGAGATCTACCATTGTTTCACCGATGATGGTTAGTCCGGCATCATTCGTGCGCACAACGGCGGTCAGGCTCAATGTGGTGGACGTAGCACTGGTTGACGGTGGCTGTATAAGATCGCTCGGACTGCTGGCACCGAAGGCATATTTCATGAGCGGTGAGTATCCATCCGCACCGACGACGGTGGCATTGGCGATAACAACTGTTACGGTGCGAGTGAGAGTTGCGGTGTTGCCGGCGACATCGGATGCGCTGTAGGTCAAGGTGTAGGCGCCCGGAATAGTAGTGTTTACTGAACCGGAAGTTGTGACCGTAACCGAGCTATCTACGTTATCGGTAGCGGTAGCACCGGCATCCGTATAGGACGAACCCCAATTCACCGATACAGTTGATGCCCCCGAGAGCGATATAACAGGAGCCGTGGTATCTGCTACGGTGGCTGGAGCTTGGTAAACCCGGACGTAGTCCACCTCGTAGGTAGCGCTCGTGAGAGCGGAGTCGATCTGGTTACCGACATACGCGCCTCCCATGGCAAGATTGAGGAGAATGAAAAACTCCTTTTCAAACGGACTGCCGGTATCAGCGGTATTCCAGTTTGCGGTATTTACGCCATCTACGCTGAAGGTGACGTGGTTAGTCTCCCATACTACGGCGTAAGTATGGAAGGCACCGGATGGATTCGTGACCGGCACGCGTGCCTCGATCGGATTGCCGCCGAAACGGCTGGGCGAGTGGGTGGCGTGGCCGACGGTGTTGGCATCAGAGCCGGTGCCTCGCCACTCCATGACGTCGATCTCGCCGCAATTGGGCCAACCAGCGGTCGCTATGTTTTCGCCCATCATCCAAGCGGCAGGCCAAGGGCCGACACCGGAAGGTAATTTGGCACGGAATTCAATCTTACCAAACTTGAAACTGCGTTTGCCCAAGCTCTTGATACGGGCCGACGTCCAGTCGGCTCCCGTTTTCTTGGCTTGAAGGATGAGCGAACCACCCGCCACCCGTAGATTCTCGGAATTTGCAGTGTAGGTTTGGGCTTCGCCGTTGCCCCACCCGCCGCCACCGAGCTCAGGAGTCCAGTTGGCGGTGTTGAGTGAGTTGCCGTCGAACTCATCCGACCATACAAGGGAGTAAGCTGTGCTGCCAATGGTGACGGAAGGCGTGATGACACCTAAACCGACTGAGACATCATCCAAGTAGACTGCGCCGCCGTCGGAAGCTGCGTTTTGTATGAATTCCGAGATCACTTCGACTTTGACGGTGCCGGCCGGAATGGTGCCGTTGGCGGTCAATGCAACCCAAGCGTCTGGTGTGTCGTTGCTCGCGGTTAGAGTGGTGACACTCCGACTGATTTCACCATTGGCTGAGTTCAGGTATTTGAATCCGAAGTTAAAGGTGGTGCCGCCGGTGAGCGGGTCGATGCCGAAGACCTTGGCCATGGCGCGAGCATGAACCTGGGTGCCGGTCGCGAGGGCGGTGGTGTCGGTGGTGAGGAAGGACTGGTAGACCGTGCCTGTCTGGCTGGGACCCTGCCAGACGCCGCCTGGGTAATAATTTTGACCATAGACCTTAAGCGCTTTGCTGCCGGCGTAGGCACTGAAAGTCGCGGTGGGATCTAGCCCCTGAATCGTGGCATTGTAGACGCCCGTGCCGTTGCTCACCACATTTTTACTAACGCCCTCCACGGGGAATTGAGACCATGTTGCCGGTGCGGTCGCAGTGCCTGGGTCGGTCAAATCACTTTCGAATCCACCATTGGACAATGAGAAGGCCTTGGTGCCGAGGGTGAGGTTGATGGAATCGACTTGAACGATGTTGCCGGCATCCCTGTCGAACTCGAACTCAGTCATATGCACGACGAGACGAAAGGCCGGGGCGTTGATGTCGAAAGTGGTTTTCACGCCGGTGCTGTCCAATGGGCCTCCAACCGTGGTGAATGAGCCTCCCTCGGGTAGCAAAACGGCAACGCGATCATTGATCCCGTCTGGCAGGAAATAGGCAGCAGAACCGATTACGGAACCTGCGGTTGTTTCGTCGACGGGAGTGCCTAGTTCGATTTTGCCTGTAACGTTGCCGGCGGAATTGAGCGATTCGAGTCTGACCTGGACTTTATTGGTAGTAAGCCCTGATACAACACCTTGAGCGCGCAAGGAGACGATCAAGGAGCTGTTGCCAAGATCGATAGCTCCCGGCGATGCGAACGACTTGCTTGCGATGTAGGCCCAAGGATAGTCGTCTGCAGCGGAATTCACATTCAGCTCCAATGCTCCGGAGGCGACTGAAAGTGAACTGGCCGTGCCGAGACTGGTGGTAGAGGCATAGGTGAGCCAACCCAACTGAGTCGCAGTCGATGCTCCGTCAAAAGTGTCGAAAATATAGGTGGGAGAGGCGGCGAGGTTTACAACGTAGCTTTGATCGGCGACGTCTTTGTCGTTGCTTGTTATGGTAAGCACACCGGTCAGGCTGCCTATAGCTGTGGGGTTGGCCGTGATTGAGACCGACTGGCTGGCGCCGGGGGTTAGAGTGAGAGGTAATGAAAGAGAGGATAGGGCGAAGCCGCTACCGCTTAGATTCACTGCGTTGATCGTGAGGTCTTGGCCGCCGCGATTTTCAAACTTGAGTGAATAAGGTGTGATTTTGCCAATCGCAGGACTGGTCAGCGTAACAGACTCACCATCGGTGCGGGAGGCTCCGGCCACCTTGACCGTGATCTGAGGGCCAACACTCGCGGCTGTGGCTTGCGACAAGACGACGTTGTCGATGAGCGCACTTGAAAAGGCGGTGCCGTTTGCGGTGCGGACCAGCGGCTGGATTTTGAGCGACATGGTGCCGTTCATTGCGGCAATGTTTGCGGCGCTGGCTCTAAATGTCGCAGTGTAGGTAGCCCATTGGCCTAAGCGTGGAGCAATATCGTCAGTGATATCCACTTCAAGGAAAGTGTTCACTCCGCCTCCATCCATGAAGGCGACGATGGTTTTATCTGCCTTGTAGTTCGCTTCGAATTTGGCGCGGAAAGTCGCGGTGAAGAAATCTCCATTCGCCGAGTTTACTGCGATGGAGTTTTGCATGAAGCCGGCATACTGGCTGCCGCCCCAACCGGGGATTAATGCAAACTTGGAGCCGTCTTCACTCCAGGCATCGGATGAGACGTAAGCACCTTCGAAGAAAGTCCAGTTGGAGTCACCGGTATTGAAATCCGCGTTTCGGAGGAGTTGAGCCGGGGTGGTTGCGGCGAGATACCCTGTGGTCGCTGGGTCTGTGACAACCAACTTAACGTCATCGATTTCCACCCTTATCCCGGAAGCCGCCAAGTCAAAGCCTGGATTTTTGCGTCCGCCATTAGATGTGCCTGTCGGGGTATTGTAGGCTACATAGCCCGCCACTCCAAACCGATTGAACCCGCTAACCTCGGCGAGAACTGTATACTGGGCTGAGTTTGTAATGAAATTATAGGTCGAGCCCTTTGCGGCAGTGAGTCCCGCCGTATCCAGTGTGCCGCCCACCGTGGTCCAATCGTTACCACTCAGGAAAGTGGGTTCAAAACGGATGCGTTTATATCCGTAAGTCGGTGCGCCTGGATTATCACCATTGGCTCTAATCTCCAAGATCACGACGGCACCATTAGCGGGCATGCCGCGTGCGCGAATGCGTGCCGTAAGAGCGACTTTACTGAGGTCTGCCTGCCCAAATCCACCGGCAGTATAGAGACTGTTGACCGTAGCCAGTGTGACATTCGCAGCCCAGCCTCCATAGTAAGTTGCGGTTGTGACGGCCGAGGCATTCGGTGTAAGTGCCAGGTATCCGCTAGTGGGTGCGGTGGAGAAAAGGGGGCTCACGTATCCAGACTGCCCCGAGAGGATCGGTGTGAGGGTTGCTACTCCATCGCCAGGTGTGCCAGTCAAGGCAGTCGAGCCCCAACCGGCGTAGCTTGGGCCAGTGCTGTCAAAGTTAAGGTCCAGTAGAGTGCTAGTGGCACCCTGTAAGTAAACTGCTCCAACTATGCAATGTAATGCAACTAAAGTATGCGAAAAAAATCTTTGGATTGATCTCATAGGGTAAAATGAACTTGGTCTGGGCTAAGGGGGTAACTAACCGCTAAAGTGATTCAATTAATGGGCTTCAATAAAGCAAAGTGATAAGTATAAATCGCTAAATTCCTGTTTTGGTGCGGGGGAATAGCTTTTTTAAAGCTCAAAAGATCAAAGCAGGCAAAAAGTCACGGGGTGATCAAAACTGGCGATTTGGTGGACGTAAGATCGAATAGGTCTTACTGTGTGATGATTAAGACTCAGAATTAAAATAATGATTACGTCAAGATATTGTTGCATAGAATTGCACACACTGAAACGGTGATAAATTGAGTGGTATAAGTGTCTTGAAATGAGGATGAAAACCACGAAGACGACCGGGTTAATGGCGGCAAGGGATTGCTGGTTGCACGTGACGATTTTAAAAACTCGTCATGAACCAGACCTATTTTACCAAAAAGGGAAAATTGTCAGCGCTTGCGCCACCGTGGCCGTCCCGAACGTAAAGGAAAACTCGATATGGGCCCGGTGAGGGGGGCGCGCAGAGTTCAGCATGGGGACCATCGCCTTTGATTACGCAATCTGGGAAAGTGGGCGGCGTGTTTTCGTGGTCACCGCCTTCTTTGCGATCCGTGCTTTCGGCGACTATTTGCCACTCGAATTTTAATTGATCGCCGTCCTTGTCGCCCACTACCGCGTCCACCGTCAATCGCGCCAGTGGCGCAACCACTCCGCCAGCAAATGCGGCATCCAGACGTTCGATACGAGGGCTTCGATTGACCGGCCATACCCCGTTCCATGCGTAAGCCACGGCATCAACCGCAGGGAGTTTTTCTCCAGTGGCGAGAAACATGCCATACCACGTCGCGGTTGTCTCTTGTTTTTGGCCCCATACGAAAGCAAAAGTTCCGAGGCAGCGCCCCTGGCTGTCGGCCAGCACGCTCTTGTGTGCGGTGTAGTAGTTCGCTGCCTTTTCTTTGGCTAGAGGTTCTATGGGCGCCCCCCATGCGGTTAGGCCTACTTCCCAATGGCCGACAGGTCCGAATTCAGCGAGAATGAAGGGCTTTTCCCAACCTGCTTCGGCAACTGCTTTACCCACTCCGGCCGCGCCTCCGTAGGCGTTGACGCCGAGGATATCGAGCGAAGTATAATCACGCATGAGCGATCGGACTTTGGCCGTAGCCGCGCCGGCAATCACCGTGCAAATAGGATGATTAGGATCCTCCTCTTTCACAATTCGGGCGAGTTGTTCGAGCTCTAGCCATACGCGCGTGTCACTGCCATCAGCGTTGGGACCTTCCATTTCATTACCCAATCCCCACATCAGAATGGCGGGGTGATTTTTATAGCGTCTAACGCATTCCCTGACCGCTTCGCGCTGTCGGTTTAGCAACTCTGGATTAGAGTAGTCAAAGCCATGGCGGGAGTGCTCGATCCATATTCCGGCCATAACGGTTAACCCGAGTTCATGGCATCGTTCCAAAAGTGATTTCCCGTTTACCTGACGATCAAGCTGATCAATCCCCCAAGTGCGAATGGTTGTGCCCCCAATCTTTTTTAATTCATCCAAGTGGGTGTCCCCCCCTGCTCCTCTTACGACATAGGGTTCACCATCTCGTATAAGCTGCCAGCCACCGTTTGCAGCAGGTGCCACTTTTACGACGGTAGAAGCAGCACAACTGGCTACTAATCCGCAAAAACTGACCACTTCAAACCAAGGACGCCGAATGATGGGGGAGGAGATCACAAATATTACGATGAGAGTATCCTGAGTTTTGTAAAGCTTGCCTGAATGCATGAAATTGCATAGATTAAATAATATCGGCTATCCAATACGCGTCATGATTAATTCTCCTCAAGATTTCGCCGCCACGCAAAATGCAGTTTACTTGGCGGCCCCGCCTAGTGTTTATGAGCATAACATGGCTACTGATAGTAAAGTAAATCAACAGCTTATCGCTAATCGCCTAAATCTTTCACGAGCTACGGTTTCCCGGTGTTTCACGAATCATCAGGGGATAAATCCGGAAACTAGAGCGAAGGTTTTCGCACTCGCTTCACGGCTAGGTTATAATCACCAGGAAAAACGTGAACCAGCCGCGAACCGACGTGTGGCCAAACGTCTTTCTTTCGGTGTTTTAATCTGCGTCGAATTACCGAACTTCAAACATACTGACTACGGAAATCCGGGCCAGGAATTACTTAACGGGCTCTCCGAGTTTGCCCGGGTGCAAGATGTCCGACTTGATTTGCATTTCGTGAGGCCAAACGTCCTGCACCTCGATGATCCATCGTATGACCACATACTGAGTTCGAGACGCAGAGTATGGGATGGAGTAGTGTTAATATACCCGTTTCCAGTATCCGTCGTGAATGAACTCAAGGCGCGCTATCCAGTGGTGTCGTTGGTAGAGCAGTATGGGGCGCAGCCTCTCGATTGCGTGGACGTCGATCACTTCCGCGGCATCAGTCGCCTGGTCGATGAGTTGACCAGTCTAGGGCACCGTAGGATTGGATTTTCCACCTGGCGGTATCCAGTCGAGGCCAGTTGGGCTCTACGCAGGTATAGTGCCTTTGTGGAAAAACTTACGGAGATGGGGCTGGAGCTCGATCCGAGCGATGTCATTAATGTCAGCCTTCGTTCTCCACTTGGTGTAGAGGCCGCACATGCCAGGGCGCTTGAACGCACCCGTGATGGTGTCACCGCATGGATATGTGCTGCCGATCACCAAGCATATGACCTCATTACTTACTTCAAAAAGCATGGCTTGCGAATACCACAGGATGTATCGGTCGCCGGGTTTGATGGCATCACCAGACCGGTCGGAGCGCCGCTGCTTTCCACCGTGCAGATTCCCTATCGTCAAATCGGTCTGACGGGTGGCAAGCGCCTGCTCGACCTTGTCATGAAACGATTCGACTCAAACCAGCACATTTTGCTTAATTGCGAGCTTCGTCTAGGCGAGACCATCGCCGCTATCGGACCGTTATCGTCTTAGCAGAGCGGTGAATTCATTTTTAAAGTGAATAAACTGAAACTCCAGAACGTGTGGGTTGCTGTCCGATCGATTCTGTTCGCGCTCCTATTGGCTTCGATCGCGACCGCCGAACCTGCTTCATCCGTTCAGGGGGCGATTGATTTTCATGAGATAAGTTCTGTCGCGCTCACGAGTCGTGCCTGGACTGCCCTTGCAGCCAAGGACTTCGATGCGGTTGCAGCATACACCGGTAAATGCCGCGAACTCTATGAAGCCGAAGCACGCCGGCAGCAGAGTGACCTTGCTTCGTTTATTCCCTCAAGCGAGCGCGATAGGATTCTTTCGCTGTGGGCACTTAATGATGTCGCAGTCTGCTATTTGATAGCCGGACAGAGCCTCGAATTGCAGGGCAATACGTCGGCAGCCATCACGCTTTATCAGGCGTTGAACAAGAAGTTTCCATACGCACAATGCTGGGATAACAAAGGTTGGTTCTGGCGACCTGCTGAAGTGGCGCGAACCCGTCTCTACCATCTCGAATTTGAAGCCGCTTCACGCTGAATAATGTCGCTGCCCCAGGCCGCTTGGTTGCTGCTCTCATGTATTCCAATCTCGAGGCGAGGCAGTCTCGTCCGGCAGCACTTGCTGGATTTAAGTGGGCTCCATTCGCGCAAGACCTCGGTTAATCCAACGTCATACTTCTTTCCTTCCGATGCTTCTTCTCCTCGCCGTCTCGCTCTTATGGGCCTTTTCATTTGGCATAATCAAAACGATGCTGGTCGGCCTACCACCGCCTGCGGTCGCGGTGATACGTCTGGGCTTTGCGCTCCTGATTTTTGCACCGTTCCTCCGGCCTCACTCCATCGCCAAACGCACCGCCGCCTGGCTGGCGGGCATAGGCGCAATCCAATTTGGGGTGATGTATCTGCTCTACCTCCAAGCCTTCCAACGACTCCAGGCGCATGAGGTGGTCCTCTTCACAATCCTTACCCCGCTCTACGTCGCTTTGCTCGACGGGGCCTTGGAAAACCGCCTGAAACCGCGCCATGCCGTCGCTGCGCTCCTTTCGGCCGTGGGGGCCGGCGTGTTGGTATGGGGCGGTGTCGGCACTCCGAATTTTATCATCGGCTTCTTCATCGTGCAGGGGGCAAACCTTTGCTTCGCCGCCGGGCAGATCGCTTATAAACGCACGCGTCCTGCGCTAGCGCAATTGAGCGACCCACATCTTTTCGCCTGGCTCATGGTCGGGGCTTTTATCGCCACCGCTCTGGCTGCGGGACCGTTGGTAAAATGGGCTGATTTCGCACCGACTGCACTCCAGTGGGGGGTGCTGGCCTTCCTCGGTCTAATCGCGAGCGGGCTGGGTTTCTTCGCGTGGAATTTGGGAGCGCTCCGGGT
>JBEGTN010000076.1:0-3498 GCA_041179405.1 Verrucomicrobiota bacterium | reverse complement strand
GCCTGCGCGGCGAGGATGTCCCGCTTCCGCCCCGCCAGACCAGTTCGCTCGGCCACGCCCAAATTCTTTCGCCTGATCTTCGCAATCCCGACGGTGCCCGCGCCACTCTCCACCGCCTCCTTCAAAAAGCCGCCCTCCGCCTGCGTCACGCCCACCTCTACGCTGGCGGCCTCCACGTCGGTTTAAAATACCGCCAGTCCGGCCGCTGGAGCCAGGCCGTCACTTTCGCCGACACCCAGGATACCCTCGAATTCATCCGCGTGCTCAACCTCCTCTGGGATCGCCGCCCCGCCGGCCGCGCGGACCATTTCTCGGTCGGGGTCACCCTCTTCGCGCTCGTGCCCGCCGGCGCCCACACCGCCTCCCTGCCCGGCATCCTCGAAACCCGCCCCGGTGAGGACGCCCGCCGCGCCGCCCTCAACGCCACCCTCGACCACATCAACCGCAAGCTCGGCAAACACTCCGTCGTTTACGGCGGCGCGCTCGGAGCCCTCGCTTACGCCCCCATCCGCATCGCTTTCACGCGCATCCCCGATCTCGCGCTTGAAGAGGGCGAGATCGACGGCGAACTCTACCCCACCGCTGCCGAACTCTCCTCCGCCCGCCGGCTTTCCGGCTGAGTATTTGCCGTCTTTTAAAATTCCTCCTCTTGAAAATTCCTCCGCCTCCGCCCTTGACAGCCGCCTCGCGCTTCCGCACTTCAGTCACCTCTTAACCACTTAGAACGTCATGTCACCCACCTTCCGCCCGCATAAACTTAAACGCGCCCGCAAGATCGGCTACCGCGCCCGCAAGGCCACCCGTGGTGGTCGTAAGGTCCTCGCCTCCCGCCGCGCCAAGGGCCGCAAGCGCCTCACCGTCGTCTAATCGACGTCGGCTGGCGTTTTATTCGCCTTTCGCCCATCCCGCAGACGTCGCGACCGCGTATGGTCGGTCGCTCTTGTGCTTGGGCTCCAGTGCTATGCGTTTCCGCGCCGACCAGCATCTGCGTCGTGCGTTGGATTTCCAACACGTCCGCACCAAGGGACGCCGCTTTGATTGCGGTGCCTTTGTGCTTTGGTATGTCACAAGGCTACCCGAGCGGCCACGCCCCGGTTTGAGTTTAGAGCCAACGGCGCCGTCTCCGTCATCTCCGTCCCAGGCCACTCCGGCCCGGCTTGGGGTGGTCGCTTCCCGTGCCGCGGTTGGCAACGCCATCGCCCGCGCTCGCGCCAAGCGACGTCTCCGCGAGCTCTTTCGCGCCCAGCAAGGCCTCGTTCCCTCGGGCACCGATATCCTGCTTGTCGCCCGCGGCCTGCTCAATGGGCTTGAATATGCCGCGCTCGAACAGAGATTCAGCGACGCTTGTCGTAAAATCTTCCCACCCGCGCCTTCCGCCGCTCCTGTTCTCCCTCGTGCCGACTGACACCGCCACTCACCACACCGCTTCTGCCGACGTCCGGCCTTCGCTTCCGTCCGCCGTCGTCGCTCGTGGTTTGATCTTGGTGGTCCGCGCCTACCAGGTCGCCGTTTCCCCGGTCTTGCACACCTTGGCCGGACCTTCCTGCGGGTGTCGTTTCACCCCCTCCTGCTCCCGCTACGCCGTCGAAGCCCTCCGCTCGCATGGTGCTTTGCAGGGCACTTCTTTGGCCGCCCGGCGTCTCCTGCGTTGCCACCCATGGCATCCCGGCGGTCACGACCCCGTTCCCTGATTTTCCTGATACTCACCTGCGCTCAACCGCCCTCATTCTCTAATGGACAAGAAGAACCTCACCATCGGCATCGCCTTCATCGTCGCCGCCTTCGCCACGCTCATCATTGGTCAACGCCTGTCACCGCCGCCCGCGCCCGCTCCTGCGGCCGCCGCCGTGCACTCCGCTCCGGCCGGTTCGGCGACCACGCTCGCCACGCCCGCCGCCGCCGATGCCGCCCCGGCGGGCGCCGCTCCTTCCGGAACTGCCGCCCCCACGCTGTTCGCCGCGCTCACCGATGACCGCGCCGACGCCGTCACCACCCTGCTGGCCAACGATTGCATCGAGGTCCGCCTCACCGATTTCGGCGGTGCCATCGCGAGTGTCGCCTTCAAAAAATACGACGCCCTTCAGGGCAGCACTGCCCCCTTCGTGTTCAACAGCCAGCACGCCGCCCCCATGCTCGCCATTGGCGAACTCCGCGGCCTCGACCAAAACACCCGTTTCACCCGCATCTCCGCCACCGCCACCGAGGTCGTTTACCAGGTTGTCTTTGAAAACCGCCTCGAGGTGACCCGCCGCTACCGCCTGCCCGCCGCCGGCGAGGACCCGTATCGCATCCGCCACGAGACCACCTTCCGCAATCTCACCCCCCAGACTCTCCCGCTCCCCCGCCTCGCCCTCGAACTCGGCACCACGTCTCTCATCAGCGCCAACGATCTCGGCCAATACCTCAACGTCGCGACCTACGACGGCAAGGACACCGAATACATCGAGCGCTCCGCTCTTCAGGGCGGCGGCTTGCTCGCCATGATCGGCATGAAGGACGGCGCGCCCAAGGCCGTGATCGAGCAGCCCCGCGCCATTACCTGGGCGGCGGTTAAAAACCAGTTCTTCGCCAGCATCTACACCCCCGACGCCCCCGGTGTAGGCGTCGCCGTCCGCCGCGTTGACCTGCCTCCGCTCGCCGGTAGCGCCCATGCCAATACCGGCATCACCGCCGCCGCCCGCTTCGACCTGCCCGCCCTGGCTCCCGGTGCCGCCGCCACCCAGTCAGGTCTGCTCTACGTCGGCCCCAAGGAATACACCCGACTTTCCAAGTTCGAGCACAACGAGGATAAGGTCATGCAGTTCGACCGCTTCTTTTTTAATCGGATCTTCCTCTCCGGTTACGTCGCCCCGGCGCTCAATTACCTCATGGTTACGACGCATAACTTGGTCGGTAACTGGGGTGTCGCCATCGTTATCATGACGCTCCTGCTCAAGTTTATCAGCGTCCCCTTCACCCTCGCCGCCTCCCGTTCGGCCAAGAAAATGGCCAAGCTCTCCGAGCCCATGAAGGCCATCAAGGAGAAGTATAAGGATAACCCCAAGAAGCTCAACGAAGCCACCCTGGCGCTCTTCAAGGAGCATAAGGTCAACCCCGCCGGCGGCTGTATTCCCATCCTCATTACGATTCCGCTTTTCGTCGGTTTCTTCGCAATGCTTCAGGGCACCGCCGAGCTGCGTTTCCAAGGTTTCCTCTGGGCGCACGATCTCTCCGCGCCCGACACCATCTGGCATATCCCCGGCCTCGGTCTGCCGCTCAACATCATGCCGCTCCTGATGGGCGCCACCATGATCTACCAGATGCGCCTCACCCCCACGCCGACGACGGTCGAGGGACCGCAGGCCGCGATCATGAAGTTCATGCCGATCGTCTTCACCTTTATCTGCTATAACTTCGCCGCCGCTCTCGCGCTCTACTCCACCATCAACGGCCTCTTCACCATCGTGCAGCAGTTGCTGGTCAACAAATACACCAAGGACGAGCCTCTCGCTGTCACCG
>JBEGTN010000075.1:0-3200 GCA_041179405.1 Verrucomicrobiota bacterium | reverse complement strand
TGGTCACCGTGCCGTCTGCGCGGCTGACTTCCGTATCGAAGGTGCTGGTGCCACCCTTCGGACCCGTGACGGTGCCGGTGGTGCTGCGGCCGGTCTCGGTTTTGGTCGTCGTGGTGGAGACGGTGGAAACGCCGCCGGCCACCCCGGTATGGGTGCCGCTCGTGCTGTAGGTGCCATCCTCGTTGCGCGTGATCGTGCCGGCCGAGCTGGACGTGGCGCCGTTTACGCGGGTGGTATTGCCCGAATAGGTGCCGGTGCCGGATTCCTTGTCGAAGGTGCGGTCGCGCGACTGTGTCCCAGTCTGGCCGTCCTGATTGGTCCAGGTGGTATCGCGCGAGGTGCTGCCGGGAGCGCGGGTGACGGTGCTGTCCACCGTGCCGGACTTTCCCGTGCTGGTCTCGTAGCTGCCGGAGCGTTCGCGGGTGCGCTCTTCTTTGCTGGTATCGCGTTCGGTCGAGCGGGAGCGCTCTGATCGGGCGGCACGATTGCCACGCGCCCCGGCGGCGCGTTGGGCGGCAAAGACATCGGTGGAGACGGTCAGACTGGTGACGAGGAGCAGGGCGTAAACCAAAGCACGAGGGCGAGTTTTCATGGGTTTTGAAAGGTTACCAAAACTGAGACGTTTTCGTCTCGCGCACGGTTACACCGCCCCTTTTCGCAGGCGTAATAGTGTCGCCAAACGGGTCTCGCTCTCCGGCCCGAAACCCAGCGCGCGTTTTAACATCACGTCCCGCGCCAGCGGATTGGCATGGCGGCGCGAGGCGAGGTAGTCGCCCCACCCCATCATGCCAAAGGCCGCCATCACCAATCCGCTCGGCGGCACCGGGAGGTCGCTGCCGTAGAGGATGCGGGCCGCCAGCTCCTGATCCTCACGGATGCGTCGCATCTGACGGGGCCGGAAACGCAGACTAAGGCCGGCGAGGGCGCTGTTGTCTCCGTAAAGGTTGGGATAGCGTTTCGTCATCGCGACGAAGTCGTCAAAATAATCGGGATCGAGCGCGATCATGCCCGTGCCGCAATGCGCCGCGATGCAGGTGACGCCGACCTCAAGCGCTTGAGTCAACATGCGCGGCGTGGCGAGGTCGGGGCGGAGCACCGGCATGGTCCGCTCGCTGCCGGTGTGCGCGAGCAGGATGAGCCCCGCCTCCGCCATACGTTCCAAAAACGGCCGGTAGCGCCGGTCGTTCCAGTCCATGTTCTGACAATTTGGGAGGCATTTCAGCATGACCGCACCGCCATCGAGACAGCGATCCAACTCGGCCAGCGCATCGCGCCGCGCCGGGTGGATCGAGACGGCGGGGAGGAACTCGCGGTGCTGCTTCGCCAGGCCGAGCACGTAGTCGTTGGGCACGTAAAAGGATCCCGTGTCCGCGATCAAGGTGCCGTCGTCGCGGTAGGGCTCTTCCTGAGCGAGCACCACCACCGCATCGAGCCCCGCCTCGCGCACCTGCGACAACAGGGCCTCGACGTAGATCGTTTCAAAATCCGCGCGCAGATCCGCCGCGCTCAGCCCCATCGCGCGGAGCAGAAGCGGCTCGCCGATCCGCGTCAGCCCGCGCGGGTGATACCAGCAGCCTGAGCCGTGTTTTCCGGTGCCGATGACGTGGACGTGACAATCGATCCGCATGGTTCGCGTGCTCCGGTTCAGTTTATCCACAAGGCGTAGCCGAGGAAGTTGCCCTCGAAAAGACGCACGATGCCGTTCCAGGTCGATTCGCGTGTGAGGTCGCCTTTTTCGAGGTAAGGAATCACGTCGGTCCCCTGAATCAACAACACCAGATCGGTGCGGCGGCTCTCCAGCATAAAGCGCTTGAGGTTGACGCCGCGACCATCTGGGAAGCGCCAGTGGGGCAGCAGTTTTCTGCCCTCCAGCAGATCCTCCAGCTCGGTCAGGAGCGTGCGCCAGCCGTCCGCCTGCGCCTGGGTGAGCGAGAGGCCGAAGACGCTGGTTTGCGCAGGGGCGGGCAACCACTCGCGGTCGTTGTCGGTCTCCTCCTTGATCGCGTCGAGCGTGGCGCGGCTGAGTCTCGCGGCGGCGAGCAGATGCTCGCGCGCCTCGGCCATGCGCTCGGGTTGCGTGACCGGCAGGGCGATGCCGTGGATGAGGGCGATCAGGTCGGCGATTTTGCCATAGTCGGTATCGCGGCGTCCGGCGGGCGCGGGCGTAGGCAGGGCGGCGGCCAGGGGCGTGGCGGCTCGAACGAAGAACAACTGGCCGGTGCTGGCGAAGAGCGATCCGCCGTCGTGGGCGCGCAGCACATCCATGAAGCCGCGCAGCACGTGGGTGTAGGCCCGCAACCAGGACGCGTCCGCCCGATCAAAGGCGACGGTGAGCGCGTCCGCGTTCGCCGCGGGAGGCGGGGTAACGGCGACACCCGGCGCGGGGGTGGCGGTGGGGCGCGGGCGGTTTACGTTGGCGAAGAGCCGGGCAAAACTTTCGCCCTCGGTGATGCGGCCGTTGCCATCGAAATCCAGCGCGACCGCGCCGAGCGGGATGACGACCTTGAAGTCGCCGGCCGGCAGCGCGGCGAGACGGGCGTCCACCGCGTCGAGCCGGTCGTGAAAACGGTCGAGCACGGCGCGCACTTTTTCCGGGGTGGCGACCTCGGCCTCGGGATTGGGCGGCAGTTGCAGCCGGAAAATCGGCACCGGCAGGTCGCGGCCGATTTGGTAGTTCAGGCCGAGCCGGTGCATCGACTGGCAAAGCTCCTCCACCGCGCCGAGGAAGTCCACCACCGCCAGCGCGAAGCCCGCGCCGACGTGGTCGGTGACGGTGGCGGGCAACTCCTTCAGGACCGTCGCCGCCGGGCGGTTGGCGAAGAGGGCGGCGTCGAGTTCCAGCGGAGCGGGGGCTTGCGCGCGCAGGCCGGTCGAGGCGAGCGCGGTGAAGACGAGAAGCGAGGCGAGGCGTGTTTTCATGGCGGGGACGGGTTGGTTTTACAGGGCGAGTTCTTTCGCCGCTTTGAGATCGAGTTTGCCGGTGCCGAGCACGGGGATTTTCGCCACGCGCTTCACCACCTTGGGAATCCAGAGATTGGGCAGGCCGAGCGCGGTGAGCTTCTCGCGCACCGCCTCCGGCGTGATTTCGTCGCGGGCGGAGAGAATCACGAGCTGCTCGCCCTTGGCCGCGTCCGGCACGCCCATCACCACCGCCGCGTAGCCGTCGGTCTCGTCGCAGCCGAAGGCCTCGACGATGCGCG
>JBEGTN010000074.1:0-3157 GCA_041179405.1 Verrucomicrobiota bacterium | reverse complement strand
ACCTCGGCGGCGTCCGCACCGACAAAATCCCAGTGACGGTGCGAGTAGAAAACCAGACTCGGTTCATTGTAGCGCACCCCGAGGCAGGAGCGTCCCGCCGGAGTGGTCTCGGCGATGGCGGAAATCTGGCTGGAGATGTGGTTGGCGCGCAGGCCCTGCGCGGTGAGCGGCGCCCCGACGACCGGACCGGCGAGCGCGAGCGCGGCCAGCGCCGGACGATCCAGCACGAGCGCGAAGGCGAAAAAAACCAGCCCGGCGACGGCCAGCAAGGCCCCGACCAGACCGAGCCGGAATGAAAGCAACTCCGGCGGGATGGCGGTAAATATCACATACGCCAGCGCCGCGATGGTGGCGAGACCCAGCACCGCGAGCAGACCGAGGCCGGCGCTGCGCCAGCGGTTGGCGGGCAGCTCGAGCCCGAGAGCGAGGAGCAGAAATAGCGCGGGGTAACCCGGCAGCACGTAGTGCGGCAGCTGCGTCGCGTAGGGCGTAAAGATCAGATAAGGCGCGAGCGCCCAGCACGCCAGCCAGGCGACTTTTGCCGACCAGTTCCGCCGGGCGCCCAGCCACGCGAGCGGCAGCAGCACCACCCACGGGAAGAGGCTGAGCGGAGCGGTCTTGAGGTAAAAAAACACGCTGTAGGCCCGGGCGTTAAAGCCATCGAGGCCGCGATCAACCACATGTTTGCCGATGCCGACACGGAAAAAATCCCCGTGGGTCAACACCAGCGCGGGCACGCCCCACGCGGCGACGAGCACCAGCGCCAGCCCGAGGCCGGGCACTACGCGAAGGCGGGACCACGACAGCGGTTTGCGCCAGAAAACCCAGCGCAGGAGAATCAAGCTGAGCACGGGCACGGCCCAGGCGATGGGGCCCTTGGCGAGGAAGCCCAGGGCGAGCCCGATCCAGAGCGCCCACCACCAACGGCGGGCGGTTTTGGCGGCTTCGGGCGAAGGTGCATCCAGCGCAGGATCGAGCAGGAGACGGGCAAGCGCGATCTGGGCGAGGGCGACGCAGGCGACCATCACCATGTCGGCGAGGGCAAGCCGTCCGTGGATGAAAAACTGGAGACAGGTGGCGAGCGCGGCCCCGCCGACGAGACCGGTGCGTAGCGAAAACCAGCGGCGGCCGGCGGCGGCGGTGAGCAGCACAAGCGCGAGCGCGCCACCGATGCTGGGCAGGCGGGCGCCGAGCTCGTTGACCCCGGCCACGGCGTAGCCGCCGCGCATGAGCCAGTAGATGAGGATAGGTTTATCGAAACGGTAGTCGCCGTTGAAGGTGGGCACGAACCAGTCAGCGCGCTCCTGCATCTCGCGGGTCGCGGTGGCGAAGCGCGGCTCGTCGCGGTCGAGCAACGGCAGCGTGGCGGTGCCGGGCAGCAGCACGGCCAGCACAAGCAAGGTGAGCCAGACCCAGGCGGGCAGGCGCGAGGCGAGACGTTGCAGCATCATGGACGGGTCAGGTCTGCGTAAACACGGCGGGCGGCGAGGGCGAAGACGAGCCCGATGAAGACGCCGCAGACAAAGCCGCCAGCGA
Source organism: Verrucomicrobiota bacterium (assembly GCA_041179405.1). GTDB lineage: Bacteria > Verrucomicrobiota > Verrucomicrobiia > Opitutales > Opitutaceae > IMCC26134_A. The sequence continues at coordinate 1,621 of JBEGTN010000074.1, read as the reverse complement.
TATCACTCACGTAGTGGCGATATAAATACATGCGCGACCAGCACACCGCGACGGCGAAGAGGCCGTAGGGCAGCGCCCAGCGCGGGGCGAGCAGGGCGACGCCCGCGACCAGGCCCCAGCAGTGGGCGGAGTGGCCCGAGGGGAAGCTCTGGAAATCCCAATCCAGGGTGAAGGCGTGGAGTTTGTCCGGCAGTTGGATGTGCGGGCGGGTGCGTCCGAAGGAAATTTTAAGGATCAGACCGGCCAGGCCGGCCCCGCACGCACCGAGCAGCCCGGCGGCGCCAGCGAGCCGCCAGTCGAGCCGACGCCAATACAGGCCCGAGCCCCAGAGCAGCAGGGCGAAGAAAAGCGGGAGGTAATGAAGCTCGCCCCACTTCGTGAACCACTTGGCGACGCTTAACATGCCTGAAGTGCGGTCCGCGATGATGCGATCCAGCCAGAGCCGGTCCATGCCCGTGGTGGCGGCACAAAGCATGAACCCGGCGGCAAGGGCGAACCCGATAAGACCGAAAGGGCTCAGCAGGCGAAGGGGCTCACCCACGACGCGAAAGATGTCGCGGTAATCATGCCACCAGAGGCGAACCTTGGAACGCATGGGACTTAGACGAACTCTTTGACCGCCGGTTTGCGCGGGCGCAGATCCAGCCAGAGATTATAGCCGGCGGTGAAGGCGGGGAACAAGTTGGAGAGCACGCCGACCGAGTCGTTTTTTCCCGCGATGAAGTAGGACAACAACATGAGGCTGCCGACGACGCTCATGACCCAGAACGCACGCGGGATGACGGGGCGACCGGCGGCGCGGGTGGCGATGAGCTGCACGACCCAGCGGCCCGCGAACAAGGTGACACCGGTGTAGCCGATCAGCTTCCAGGTGGTGATGAAGACCTCGAAGCTAAAAAGATGAAAATGCAGGATGACCTCGTTCATGGGCAGGCGGGCGCAGGCGGAAAGTTTTTAACCACGGATTAACACGGATTCACACGGATGGCGGAAATCGAAAAGAGCCAGTGAAGCCAGACTCGGAGCGGGTGGACGGCGTGTGATGTGCGCGCTGTAGCTTGATTGATCCGTGTCCATCCGTGTTCATCCGTGGTTACTTCGAATTGTTTGTTTTAGGTTTAGGCTTTGCGCGAGGGCAGGACGCCGACGGGCAGACGAAGCTGGCGGGTGAGCAACCAGGAGACGCCGGTGAGATCGCGCAGACCGCGGAGGGCGCGACCGCCGATGGTGTATTTGGAGACGCCGCGCAGACGGGGGCGGTGGTTGACCGGCACCTCGACGATGGAGAGACCGGCGTTTTTCAAGAGGGCGGGCAGGAAGCGGTGCATGCCATTGAAGGGGACGAGAAAACGGACGTGCTCGCGGCGCATGGCTTTGAGGGAGCAGCCGGTGTCGCGGATGCCATCGTGGAGGAAGGCGCGGCGGATCTTGTTGGCGAAACGGGAGGCGATGCGGCGGTTCCAGGTGTCCTGACGGTGAAGACGGTAGCCGCAGGCGACGTCGGCGGTGGCGAGGGCGGCGACGAGGGCGGGGATGTCGGCGGGGTCGTTCTGGCCGTCGCCGTCGAGCATGACGCAGAGTTCGCCGGTGGAGTGATGAAGACCGGCGTAGAGGGCGGCGC
>JBEGTN010000073.1:0-4056 GCA_041179405.1 Verrucomicrobiota bacterium | reverse complement strand
CCACGGGGCTTGTTAAGCGCGAAGGTGATTTTGGGCTGGGCGATGGAGCGGACGGTCTTGCCGTTGAAGGTGACCTTGTCGGAAGCGGGATCTATTTTCTGGCCCAGCACGGCGACGAGGCCGTTCACCCAGACGTTTTTCTCCGCGATTTGCACCTCGGCGGCACGGCGGGAGCACACGCCGGCATCGGCGAGGAACTTTTGCAGACGGACGGTGGTATCGGGCATGGACCTCACATTTGTCGGTAAAGCCGGGCGGGAAGCAAGCGCAGGGGTGCGGAGTGACGCATAAAGTAAGGGCTTGCGCAGGGAGCGGGGCTGACCACTGGTTTATTTTTATGTCCGCTCCTGCCGCCGCATCCATCTATAGCAAAGAAAATCCGTTTCCGGCCAAACTGACCGAGAACCGCCTGCTCAACAAGCCCGGCTCCGCCAAGGAGACCCGCCACTTTATCGTCAGCCTCGCGGGCGGCGACCTCAGCTATAAGGCCGGCGATTCACTGGGCGTTTTCCCGACCAACCGCCCGACCGAGGTCGCCGAGATCATCGAGCGCCTGGGGGCCAGCGGTGACGAACTCGTCTCGCCCGCGATGCTCAAGCTCCCTGCGCCCATCACCCTGCGCGAGGCGTTGAGCCACCGTCTGGCGTTGAGCGGTCCCACGGCCAAAATCGTCAACACCTTGCTCGCCAAGACCACCGACGCCGGTGAAAAGGCCCGCCTCGCCGAGCTCGTGAAACCCGAAGCGAAGGACGCCCTCACCGGCTTCCTCGACGAGCGCGAATACGCCGATCTGCTCGCCGAGTTCCCCCATGCGAAGCTCACGCCGCAGGAGTTTGTCGATCATCAGCGCAAATTGATGCCGCGCCTCTACTCCATCGCCTCGTCCTCCAAGGTTTACCCGCGTGAGATCCACCTCACCGTGGCGGTGGTGCGCTACACCACCAATCATCGCGAGCGTCACGGCGTGTGCTCCACTTTCCTCGCCGACCGTATGCGGGTGGGCGAGACAACCGCGCCAGTGTTCGTTTCCAACTCCCATTTCGGTCCGCCCGAAGACACGACCAAGGACGCCATCATGGTTGGCCCCGGCACCGGCATCGCGCCTTTCCGGGCCTTCGTGCAAGACCGTGTCGCGGCGGGCGCCACCGGGCGCAACTGGGTTTTCTTCGGCGACCAAAAGAGCAGCACCGACTACCTCTACCAAGAGGAGTGGGAGAACTATCTCGCCAAGGGCCAGGTCGCCCGCCTCGACCTCGCCTGGTCCCGTGACCAGGGCGTGAAGGTCTATGTGCAGGACAAGATGCGAGCCAACGCCGCCGAGCTTTGGGCGTGGGTAAAAAATGGCGGCTACTTCTTCGTCTGCGGCGACGCCAAGCGCATGGCTAAAGACGTTGACCAGGCCCTCCACGACATCATCGCCGAGCAGGGCGCCATGCCCATCGAGCAGGCGCAGGAATACGTGAAGCAGATGAAAAAAGACAAACGCTACCAACGTGACGTTTACTGAGCCGCGTGCGAAACCTCGGCTAAATCCTAAAACCTAATAACTAAATCCTAAAAATCCTGCATCCGGTGGCAGAATACTTTTTCGGGCGCGTAGTCGTTCGGTTTAGGATTTAGCCGCTTAGGATTTAGAATTTCGCATCCCCCCAATATGACCTTCACTAATCGCACCGCCCTTGTCACCGGAGCCGGCCGCGGCATCGGCAAAGCCATCGCCGAGACGCTCGCCGCCCAGGGCTGCACCGTCATCTGTGTTTCCAAATCCGCCGAGTCCTGCGGGGCCGTCGCCGCCGCCATCACCGCCGCCGGCGGCAAGGCCGTCGCCCGCGCCGTGGACGTGTCCGATGGTCCCGCTGTCGCCGCCGCCGCCGAGGCGCTGCTCAAGGAGTTCGGCAAAATCGAGATCCTCGTGAACAACGCCGGCATCACCCGCGACGGCCTGCTCGCCCGCATGTCCGAGGCGGATTGGGACGCCGTTATCCAGACCAACCTCTCCAGCTGCTTCCACTGGACCAAGGCCATTGGCTGGCCCATGTGCCGCGGCCGCTGGGGACGCATCATCAACATCTCCTCCGTCTCGGGCGTGATCGGCAACGCCGGCCAGGCCAACTACGCCGCCGCCAAGGCCGGCATGATCGGCTTCACCAAGTCCATCGCCAAGGAATTCGCCCGCCGCAACGTCACCGCCAACGTCGTCGCCCCCGGCTTCATCAAGACCGACATGACCGCCGAGCTCAGCGCCGAAGTGCAGGCCGGCGCCACCGCGCTTATCCCGATGCAACGCTTCGGCGAGGCCGCCGAGATCGCCCATGCCGTCGCTTTCCTCGCCTCCGAAGAGGCCGCCTATATCACGGGGCAGGTTTTTTCCGTTGACGGTGGCATGGCGATGTGAGCCCTTACTAATTCCTAGATTCCATTCACATGTCCGAACAAAAACCCATCGAACAGCGCGTCAAAGAGATCATCGTTAACCAGCTTAACGTTAACGAAGAGCAAATCACGCCCACCGCGTCCTTCCTGGACGACCTCGGCGCCGACTCCCTCGATACCGTTGAGCTCATCATGGCCTTCGAAGAAGAGTTCAAGGATGAGATCAAGGGCGAGATTCCCGAAGCCGATGCCGAGAAGCTCAAGACCGTCGGTCAAGTGATCGACTACATCAAGGCCAAGGCCGGAGCGGCCTAAGCCGTCAACCCCGCGACCCAATTAACGGGCGCTCTGCCAAGCCTCCCCCTAAGGGACTTTGCGCAGAGCGCCCTTTTTGTTTTCATAGGGCGGGACTCTGGCCGCCCGCGTTCTTCTCTCCGTCGTCCTCGCAGTCTTGTCCGCCGCCTCCCTTAACCGTTCGTCTTTTTTCACCATGTCCAAACTTCCCCCTTCCCAGCGCGTCGTCGTCACCGGTCTAGGCGTGGTTCACGGTCTCGGTCAGGATGCCACGACCTTCTGGAACAGCCTCACCGCTGGTAAAAACGGCATCGACCGCGTCACCCAATTCGACCCGACCCCCTTCGCCACCCAGATGGGCGCCGAGGTCAAAGGCTGGAACGTCGAGGAGCACATGGACCCGAAGGAGGCGCGTCGCAACGACCGCTACACCCATTTCGGCTTCTGCGCCGCCAAGCAGGCCTACGCCGACTCCGGCCTCGACATGAATACCGAAGACCCCGACCGCGTCGGCGTGGTCATCGGCTCCGGCATCGGCGGCATGTTTACCTACGAGACCCAGCTCAAAAAGCTGCACGAGTCCGGTCCGCGCAAAGTCTCGCCCTTCACCATTCCCTCCCTGATTGGCAACATTTGCTCCGGCATGTTCGCCATCGAGATCGGCGCGCGCGGCCCTAATTTCGGGATCGTTTCCGCCTGCGCCACCGGCACCCACGCCATCGGCGAGGCCATGCACATGATCAAGCGCGGCGACGCCGACGTGATGATCGCCGGCGGCGCCGAGGCCGCCATCACGCCCTTCGCCTACGCCAGCTTCTGCGCCATGCGCGCCATGAGCACGCGCAACGACGCCCCCACCACGGCCTGCCGTCCCTTTTCGCAAGGCCGTGACGGCTTCATCATGGGCGAAGGTGCCGGTGTGCTCGTGCTCGAATCCCTTGAACACGCCCAAAAACGCGGGGCCCGCATCTATGCCGAGATCTCCGGCTACGCCGCCACGGCCGATGCCCACCACATCACCATGCCCGACCCCGAGGGCAAGGGACTCGGCATGGCGATGACCCGCGCCATCCGCAGCTCCGGCCTGAACACCGACGACATCGGCTACATCAACGCCCACGGCACCAGCACGCCCTATAATGACAAGTTCGAGACCCTCGCCATCAAGCGCGTCTTCGGTGCGCGCGCGCCCTCGATTCCGATCAGCTCCACCAAATCCATGACCGCCCACCTGCTCGGCGCGGCCGGCGGGATCGAGGCGGTGATCAGCGTAAAGACGCTCCAGACCGGCATCCTCGCGCCGACGATCAACCTCCACGAGCCCGACCCCGAGTGCGACCTCGACTACGTGCCCAACACCGCCCGCGAAGTGCAGGTGTCGGCCGTGTT
>JBEGTN010000072.1:0-3071 GCA_041179405.1 Verrucomicrobiota bacterium | reverse complement strand
TCGCCCCAGAACTGGGGGCGGCCACCGTAGGCGATGTAGTTGTTATAGGGAGAATTGGGGGCCTGGGCATCGCTGTAGAGGGAGAGCACGCGGCCGGTGCTGCCGTCGGCGGTATTGAACTTGTCGATGCCGGGGCTGGTGGCGGAGCTGCCGATGGTGGAGAGGAATTCGCGGCCGAGGTCGCCGTCCCACCAGATGGTTTCGGGAGGGAAGGGGCCGCTGGCGTAGAGCTGGTTGCCCTTGGTGTCGTAAACACCGCCGAAGGTGGAAAACATCTGAAGGCCGGTGAGCGACGGCACGAAGGAGCCGATGGTGCCGCGGCCGACGTCAACGATGTCGCTGGCATACCATTTTTTGATGACGGCGCTCTTGTCGGCGGCGTGGTAGGCGTTGGCGAGGCCGGTGCCGTTGTTTTGCTGGATGAGGTAGGTTTCCAGGCCGGGGCGGTCGGGGTCGATATCGGTGACGTGGAAGCGGTCGCCGTGGACGACCTCGGTGAGCACGGGTTCGTTGATCTGGCCGCTGCCGTCGGACTTCACGATGTTGCCGATGTCCACGAACTCGTCCTTGCCGTCGTTGTCCACGTCGGCGAAGCGGACCTGGTGGCCCTCGGCGGTGTGGCCGCTTTCGAGCCAGAGCCAGCGCTGCGAGAGGACGCCGTTGCGATAGTCCCAGGTGATGGCGCACTTGTTAAAACTCTGGTCGGGGTTGCGATTGGAGGGGTGGAAGAAAATCGAGGGACGGAGGCCGTCGGCATAGACGATGCCCATCTGGCCGTTGACGTGGGTCTGGGTGGGCCATCCAGCGGGGAGAGTGATGGTGGTGCGGGCTTTCTCGGTGCCGGTGAGGCCGTCGATGATGGAGATGTATTGGGTCTCGTTGGAGGCGGTGGTGAGGGTGGTGCCGTTGGCGAAGACGACGCCGTTGGCGGTGCGGACGATGACCTCGGCCTTGCCGTCGCCGTCGAGGTCGTAAACGGTGACGTTGTCGCCGTGGCCGATGCCGATGGAGGAGGAGCCGGGGGTGATGTTGTAGTGGTCCACGCTGTTCGGCCCCATGTCCATCTGCCAGAGGAGGGTGCCGTCGCGCTTGTAGGCTTGGAGCCATTGTTTCGCTTCGACGCTGGGGTTGGTGCGATCGACGATGAAGTCATACTCGCCGTTGCCATCGAAGTCGCCGACCCAGCAGAACTTCACGCCGTAGGAGACACCGGCGGCGGCGTCGTCCGGGGTGGGCTGCATGGGGACGGGAAAGTATTGGCGGATCGGGGCGTTGAGCGGGAGGGCGTAGGAAGGGACGGCGGGGTTGGCCCAAGTGTCGGCGACCTCGACACCGTTGAGGACGGGGCGAACGGAGTAGGTGTAGGCGGTGGTGCTCAGGTTGGCGGGGGTGTCCACGTAGTCGGTGGTGGTGGTGAGCGGGGAGGCGTTGACCTTGACGGCGGTGGCACCGTTGGCGGAGCGGTAGAGGTTGAAGGCGACGCCCTCGGGGTCGTTGCCGAGCAGGCGCCAGCCGACGTAGGTCTGGGTGCTGCTGGTGCGGAGGACCATGACGCCGCGACCGAGGAACTCCATCTGGCGCTGGGCGTGGAGGGTGGGCGCGAGGAGCGCCAGAAAGAACAACGCGACGAGAAACAGGGGGCGGCGGACGGACATGGGGATAAAGGCAAAGCGTCGCTTATTCAGCGGCAGGTCGGGGTTGGGGATTTAAACGGGGCGGCAGGCTGCGGCGGAGGGGGGAGCTGGCGAGGGCCGGAGGAATGGAGGAGCCGAGGGACGGATTTTAAGACAAGGGTATGGGTTTAAATAACTAAGCATTGAAGGCTCAGGAGGCAATATGCCGGGGCTTTTACAGTCAGATGGGCGGGGTTGACGGTAAGAAGCGTTCCGAGGCGAGGGCCGGGGGAGGGCGGTGTTACTTGGCGGCAGGGTGGAGTTTGCGCATGGCCTCCGCGAAACGGGCGCCCAGCTGGGATTGTGCTTCGGCGGAGTAGTGGAGCTGGTCGCCTTGGTCGCCGAGGCCGGCGGAGTCGGCGTAACCGACATTCGGGACGGTGGCGGCGACCCGGCGGATGGCGGCGCGCACGAGGTCGGCGGAGGGGTATTTTTCGGGGGAGAGAAAGTCGCCGATCTGGCCGACGACGACGGGGAGGTCGGGCTGGCCGAGGTCTTGACGCAGGCTGGCGATCATACCGGCGAGGTCGCTCTCGTAACGCGCGGCCTGGGGCGGCTTGTCGGAGTCGCTTTCGCCCTGAAGCCAGATCATGCCGGCGAGGGTGCCGGAGCGGCTGGCGAGCCTGGCGCGTTCGAGGGCGCGTTCGTAGAGGTCGGCGCCCTTGACCCAGCGATTGAGGGACGTGCCGCCGACGGCGCAGGGGACGAGGCCGATGGTGAACTCGGGGTCGGCCTTGAGCATACCGAGCGCGAAAGGGATGCCGGGGCCGGCGCCGGGCTCGATGCGGCCGTCCTTCTGGTGGATGGGGTCCTTGGCGACATACCAAAGGCCCTCGGGGGTCATGGCGAGGACACGGGGATCGGTCGTCTGTTGGTCAAGTTGGCGACGGTCGCGGCCGGCCATGTTGGACTGGCCCATGAGCAGGTAGAGGTGGAAACGGTCGCCGGCGGGGGGCGTGACGGTGGCGGGCGTTGGCGCGGGCGCGGCGAAGGACCAATGTCCAAGGACCAAGGCCCAAGGCAGGAGGAGCAGGCGAAGGGGCTTCATTGCCAGGTGAGGATGATCGGCTCGGGCGATGGGGTGGCGTCGAACTGGATGGAGTCTGCGGAGACGCGGACGGGAAGCGTGCGACCGGCGCGTTCGGCGCGGGCGGACTTGGGGGCGGGAAGGTCGAGGACGACGGTGAGGGGCACGTCGTAGAGCGCGGGGTCGAGGGTGCCGGTGAGCGAGCAGGCGACGCGGCCGGGGGCGGCGGCGGAGACGGCGAGTTGAGCGTCGTCGCGCTCCTTTTCGTAGCGGGCGATGGTGGCGAAGGTGTCCACCCAGAGGTCGCGGTCGCGGCCCTTCACGTAGGCGAGATGGGCGCGGAGAATTTCGGGGTCGGTGAACGCGGCGTA
>JBEGTN010000071.1:0-13401 GCA_041179405.1 Verrucomicrobiota bacterium | reverse complement strand
CGCGGTCGAGGGTGTCGAGGTAGCGCGAGAGCGCGCGGGCCTGCGGGAAGTCGCCGATCGAGTCCACGCCGGAGTCGCCGCCGAGGCGCTTGAGCAGGCGGCTGTTGTTGTTGCGCAGGGCACCGAGGTGGAGCTGCTTCGTCCAGCCGCGTTTGGCGTCGAGGCGACCGAGGAAGAGCATGATGAACCACATCCACTTGGCGCTTTGCTCGGGGGTGGCGGCGCGACTGGAGCGGGTCTGGGTAAAGATGGCGGCGGCCTCGGCCTCGGTGCAATCGGCCTCGGGGAGGTTTTCCAGGCCGTGGTCGGAGATGCGGCCGCCGAGGGAGTGGAAGAAGGCGTGGCGGCGGTCGAGGGCGTCGAGCAGGGAGGGGATGCCGTCAACCGTCACCTCGGCGCGGGTGGCGAGTTGGTCGCACCAAGCGTTGAAGACGGCGGGGGACGACACGGCCATGAGCTTGTCGGCGCGGTAGGTGGGATAGACGCGGGTTTTTAGGCCGGTCTTGGCGATGGCGACGTGGTGCTCGAGGGTGTCGGCGGGGTCGTCGGTGGTGCAGACCACGGCGACCTTGCAGGCGGTGAGGATGCCCTGGGTGGTGAAGGCGGCGGTGGCGAGTTTGGCGTTGGCCAGTTCCCAGATCTTGGGCGCGTTAGCCTCGTTGATCAGCAGGTCGATGCCGAAGTAGCGGCGGAGTTCGAGGTGCGACCAGTGGTGGAGGGGATTGCGCACCAGGGAGGGCACGATGCGGCAGTAGGCGAGGAACTTGTCGTAGTCGGAGGTGTTGGAGCCGGTGATGTAGTCTTCGTTGATGCCGGCGGTGCGCATGGCGCGCCATTTGTAGTGGTCGCCGCCGAGCCAGATTTCGGCAAGGTTGCGGAACTGCTTGTTCGCGGCGATCTGGTCGGGCGGGAGGTGGCAGTGGTAGTCGAAGATCGGCTGATTCTTGGCCGTGTCGTGGTAGAGGCGGCGGGCGGTCTCGGTCGTGAGCAGGAAGTCGTCGTTGAGGAAGGCGGACATGATGGAGGTTTTAGGAGTGAATAATCAGAAGGTAAAGGTGCGGCAGACCGGATGGGACCGGCTTCAGCCAAGAAGGTTCGTTTTGATGTAGTCGAGGCTTTGCTTGATCGAGTCGAAAGGGTCTCCGGGGCAGGTGTCCTGCTCGACGATGAACCACTCGCAGCCGCCGGCCTCGGCCTCCGCGATGATGCGGGCGAAGGGCAGGGTGCCGGCGCCGATCTCGCAGAAGGTGGGCTCGCCGGACGGGTTCACCTTATAGTCCTTGAGGTGGATGAAGGGCTGGCGGCCTTTCATGCGGCGCACCCAGTCCAGCACGTCGCCGCCGCCGCGCTGCACCCAGTAGGTGTCGAGCTCGGCCACGATGTTTTCCGGGGAGGTCTCGGCGTAGATGCGGTCCAGGACGGTCGGGCCGCCGGCGGGGCGGTAGAATTCGTTGGCGTGATTGTGGTAGCCGAGGGTGAGCCCGGCGGCGCGGAACCGGGCGCCGGCGGCGTCGAGTTTGCGGATGAGGGTGGCGACGTGCCCGGGGTTGTCGAAGTCGATGCCGGCGGGATAGGGGTAGGCGGTGAGCTTGGTGCCGAGCGCGTGGAGGCGGGCGATGGCGACCTCGGGTTGGTCGAGGATGGTATCGCCGTTCTCGTGGGTGGCGCAGATGGTCAGGCCCTCGGCCTCCATGATGGCGACGATCTCGGCCTCGGGGATGGGGCCGACGCCGCTGATCTGCACGGCGGTGTAGCCGATGGCGCGGACTTTCTTCGCGGTGGCGGCGAGGTCGGCGGCGGTTTTGCAGAAATCGCGAAGGGTGTAGAGCTGGATGGCGACTTGGGAGAGCTTCATGAGGTGGGGGAGGGGGCGGGCGGGTTACGCGGGCGCCGGGGGTTTAGCGACCGAGTGATTTGTTGAAATCCATGGCGGCGGGGGCGGCGACCTTCTTCTTTTTGCCCGTCTTGGCGGACTCGGCGATCTTCGCCTTGAGCAGGCGTTCGTATTTCTTGCCGTCGAGGGGGAGGGTGACGGGCTTGGCCGTCCAGGCGGAGAGCAGCATGGCGTTGGCGAGGCTGACGGAGTGGATGCCTTCGGGACCGGGCGCGACGAGCGGGACGCCGTCGAGGATGGCGTCGGCGAAGTTTTGCAACACCTCGTTGTGCTGGCCGCCGTGGCCGGCGGCGGGGATGGTGACATCCCAGGTGGCGGGGGTGGCGAACGCCTGCGGGGAGGTGCGGGAAAACTCGCCCATCGGGACCTCGTTGCGGGTGTAGGTGATCTTGTCGTTTTCGTAAACGAGCTTGCCGCGCTCGGCGGTGATCTCGAGGCGGTTGGTGCCGGGAGCCTCGCCGGTGGAGGTGATGAAGACGCCGGTCGCGCCGTTGGCGAAGGTCATGGTGGCGGTCACGTCGTCCTCGACCTCGATGTCGTGGTATTTGCCGAAGCCGCAGGTGGCGGAGAGCGAGACGGGCAGGCCGAACATCCACTGGAAAAGGTCCAGGTTGTGCGGGCACTGGTTGAGGAGCACGCCGCCGCCCTCGCCGGCCCAGGTGGCGCGCCAGCCGCCGGAGGCGTAGTAGGCGTGGGTGCGAAACCAGTTCGTGATGATCCAGTTCACCCGGCGGATCTCGCCCAGCTCGCCGCTGCGGATGAGTTCGCGGATCTTTTTGTAATAATGGTCGGTGCGCTGGTTGAACATCGCGGCGAACACCTGCTTTTGTTCGCGGCCTTTGTAGGCGGCGATCAGGCGTTCGCAGTCGGCGTGATGCACCGAGATGGGTTTCTCGATCATGACGTGCAGCCCGGCCCGCAGCGCCGCGATGCCGGTCGACGTGTGGTCGTAGTGCGGGGTGGCGATCAAGAGCGCGTCGATCAACCCCGAGGCCATCATCTCGGCGGCCGAGCCGAAGCCTTTCACCTGCGGCACCCGCGCGACATTGGCGGGATTGCCGTCGGCGACCGCCGCGAGCTCCAGACGACCGATCTTGCCGGCGAGGATTTGCTGGGCGTGCGAGTAGCCCATGTTGCCGATGCCGACGATTCCGATGCGGACTTTTTTCATAAACCGGTGGGGAGGAGGTTTGGACCGAGGATGGCGGTAAAACGAAATCTCATGTAAAAAGATGCTGCGCATCGGCACGAAGGTGTTTACCTGCAAACTGTTTCATCCCGCCATGTTTACCCCACGTATCACCCTCAAACAGGTCGCGCTCCAGGCTGACGTTCACATTTCGACCGCGTGGCGGGCGCTGAAGAACGACACCTACGTCGAGCCGGCCAAACGAGCCCGCATCCGCGCCATCGCCAAAGAGCTCGGCTACACGCCCGACCCGATGCTCACCGCGCTCAGCAACTACCGGCGCAAGCACCAGCCCCAGGTTTTCCAATCCACCCTCGCCTGGATAAACAACTTCCCCGTTCGTCGTGAGGGCCGTGAGCTGGGCAACATCCTCGGCTACCACGAGGGCGCGCTGCGCTTTGCCACCCAAATGGGCTACAAGCTCGAGGAGTTCTGGCTCGCCGAGCCGGGCATGACCCCGCGCCGCGCCCGCGAGGTCCTGCTCGCGCGCGGCATACGCGGGCTGGTGTTTCCACCGCAGCCGTTGTCCGGCACCGAGCTGGCCTTCGACGTGGAGCCTTTTGCCGCCGTCACCATCGGCTACTCCCTCACCACGCCGCGCCTCCACGTGGTGGGCAACCACCAGCACAACGCCACCCTTCAAGCTCTGCGCGAACTCGCCCGGCTGGGGCACCGCCGCATCGGCATGGTCTCGGCCACCGAGACCATGCGCCGGGCCAACCACAGCTTCGAATCACCTTATCACTTCTTCCAGGCCGTTCAGGTCGAGTCGCACCGCGTGCCGCTCTTTTCCGTCCCCGGACGCGACGAACCGAAGAACATAGCCGCGGCCCGGGATGATTTTATCGCCTGGTATAAACGCCACAAACCCACCGCCATCATCAGCCACGTCAGCGAAATCCGCGTCTGGCTGGAGGCGCTCGGCCACAAGGTCCCCGGCGACGTTTCCCTTGCCACGCTTTCCCGTGTTTTCGACCCCGACTGGTCGGGCATCGATCAGCAGGAGGAACAAATCGGAATGCGCGCCGTGGAATTGCTGGTCAGCCTCTTTCAAAACGGCGAACGCGGTGCGCCCGGAACCCCCTTGCGCATGCTCATCGAGGGCCGTTGGTGCGAAGGCGACACCACCCGCCGCCTCGGTCCGCCCGCGACAGATCTGCTGGCCAAAATCTCCTGATCGTGCGGCGTTGTGGGCTCTCAATTTAACGTGTCCGCCCCTCACTCATCCACTCCGCCGCGCATCCCGGGAACCAGGCCCGTCTCCGTCTGGCGCTGGCTCTTCGTCGCGGCACTGGCCTCGACCATCGTCATGGCGTCGAGCCGCAGTGAGGTCGCGGGCCCGCCGGGCATACCCCATCTCGACAAGATCGCCCACTTCTCCGTCTTCGGCCTGCTCGCCAGCCTCGTCGTCCGCGCACCCGGTTTCCACCGGCGTTGGGCGTTGGCCGCCGTCGCGCTGGTTTCCCTCTTCGGCATCACCGACGAATTCCACCAAAGCTTCACCCCCGGCCGCTCCGTGGAATTCGGCGACTGGCTGGCCGACACCCTCGGAGCCGCGCTCGCCGTCGCGCTCTACGTAAACTGGAGCGCGTATCGTCGCTTGCTCGAGTGCCGCCTGCCTTTCGGACAACGCCCCTCGCGCCCCCTCGACCACTCGTCCGCCGCCGCGTCCGCCGCCGCCCCGGTCACCCTTCAATCATGAGCCCTGCCGAAGCCACCGCCGAAATCGCCCGCCTCCGCGCGGAGATCGCCGCCCACGACGAACGTTACTACCGCCAGGCCCGCCCCGAGATCACCGACTTCGACTACGACCGCCTCAAACGCGCCCTCGCCGACCTCGAACTCGCGCATCCCGCCGAGGCCGCCGCCCTTGGTCTCGCCTCGCCCACCCGCCGCATCGGCGACGACCGCAGCGAGGGCTTCGCCCGCGTGAAACACCGGCAGGCGATGACCACGCTGGACAACACCTACGACGAGACGGAGCTGCGCGAGTTTTGCGCGCGTCTGGCAAAGCTCTTCGGCCGCGAGGACCTCGCCTACAGCGTCGAGCCCAAGATCGACGGCGCCTCCATCTCACTCACCTACGAGCAGGGCCGCCTCGTGCGCGCCGTGACGCGCGGCGACGGCGAGGAAGGCGACGACGTGACGGCCAACGTGAAGACGATCGCCAATCTTCCGCATACGCTAAAACCCCTCGCGCCCGAGCCGGACGCCGACCTGTTTTCCGCCCCCGCCGGTCCGCCCGAGTTGATCGAGATTCGTGGCGAGGTGTTCATGCGCTTCGCCGAGTTCTCGCGTATCAACGCCGCCGAGCAGGAGGCCGGCCGCGAGCCCTATGCCAACCCGCGCAACCTCGCGGCGGGCACGCTAAAGCTGCTCGATCCGGCCATCGTGGCGGCGCGTCATCTTGAGATCGTGCTCTATGGTCTCGGTGCGTGCGAACCCGCCGCGCCCGTGGCCTCGCAAGCGGCGTGGCACGCCCGGCTGGCGGCGTGGGGCCTGCCGACGCTGGAGCAACGCCGCGACGTCGTCGGGGTTGAGCAGGTGGTCGAGGCCATCCGCGCGATCGACGCGGTGCGCGGCACGCTGCCTTACGGGACCGACGGCGCGGTGGTGAAGCTCGACGACTTCGCGCTCCAGGCCCGCGCCGGGTATCGCGGCGAGGGCCAGAGCGCGCGCAAGTTGTCCCCCCGCTGGGCCTGCGCCTACAAATTCGCGCCCGAGCAGGCCGAGACGCGCCTGCGCGGCATCTCCATCCAGGTCGGCCGCACCGGCGTGCTCACCCCGGTGGCGGAGCTGGAGCCCGTGCTCATCTCGGGCAGCACTGTCGCGCGCGCGACGCTGCACAATGCCGACGAGATCGCGCGCAAAGACATCCGCGCGGGTGATTTCGTGACCGTCGAGAAGGCCGGCGAGATCATCCCGGTGGTGGTCGCGGTTAACCTCGCCAAACGCGCGCCGGAGTGCGTGCCCTACGTGTTCCCGACCGCGTGCCCGGTCTGCGCCACGCCGGTGGCGCGGGTGGAGGGCGAGGTGGCGATCCGTTGCCCCAACGCCGACTGCCCCGCGCAGCTCGTCACCCGGCTCGACTACGTCGCCGGCCGGCCGGTGCTCGACCTGGAGAGCCTCGGCGGCGTCGTGGCGGAGGCCTTGGTGAAAACCGGCGCGGTGCGCGACGTGTTCGATCTCTTCGCCCTCGAGGCGGAGAAGCTCGGCGCGCTCAACCTCGGCACGCCCGAGGCGCCGCGCATCCTCGGGGTGAAAAACGCCACCAAGATCGTCGAGGCCATCGCCCGCGCCCGCGGCCAGGACCTGGGCCGCTGGCTGCTCGCGCTCCAGATCCGCGACGTCGGCGGCGCCACCGCGCAGGATATCGCGGCCGTCCACGGCACGATGGAGGCGGTGGCGAACTCGGAGATTTTGCCCCGCCTCGCCCGCTTGCCCGCCCTGGAAGAGGAGGCGCGGACGGTGAACCCCAAGGCCCGCGCGAACAAGGGCCAGAGCGAGGAGGAGCGGGCCGACCGCGAGTCTCGCCACGCCGCCCTGAAGACCACGCTCGATGCGGAGAAGGAGTGGCGCGCCTCGATGAGCGAGCTGGCGCGGATAGACTTTGTGACGGCGGCGAACGTCGTCGCGTTTTTCGGTTCGGAGCGCGGCCGGCACACGCTCCGCCGCCTGGCGGAGCTCGGCATCGCGCCCAAGGCCACGCGACTGGCGGCGGCCGCCGCGAAGGGCGCGCTGGCGGGAAAAACCTTCGTGCTCACCGGCACCTTGCCGAGCCTCTCGCGCGACGAGGCGAAGGCGCTGATCGAGGGGGCCGGCGGCAAGGTCAGCGGCAGCGTGTCGGCCAAAACCCACTACGTCGTCGCTGGCGAGGAGGCCGGCTCGAAGCTCGAAAAAGCCCGCTCGCTCAGCGTCGCCGTGCTTGACGAGGCCGGCCTGCGCGCCTTGCTGGCCACCGGCTAAACTACGCGGCTTTCCGTGGCCTGAGGTAGGGCGGGACCGCTGGGCCCGCCGCGAGTCCCCTTGATCCATCGCCATCGCCCCCGCCCCGCGCCTAGCCCAGCGCCGCTTCGAACTTCACCGCGTCCTCCGGCGTGTCCACGCCGAGGCCGGGGTCGTTGGTCACGTCGCAGGCGATGTCGTAGCCGTTTTCCAAGACGCGCAACTGCTCCAGTTTCTCGATGCGCTCGTAGCGCCCTTGCGGCAGGCTCGCGAATTTCTCCAGCAGCTCCGCCTTGTAGGCATAGAGCCCGAGGTGCTTGAAGCAGGGATTCGCCGCCACCCAGGCGTCGTCCACCTTGCCGCCGAGATCGCGGGCGTAGGGCATCGGCGAACGCGAAAAATAGAGCGAACGCCACCCGCCGCCGGGTGCGAAGACCACCTTCACCTGGTTCGGGTTGGCAAAATCCTCCGCGCGACGGAAGGGCGTCGCCAGCGTGGCCATCGCCGCCGGCCCCGCGATCAACTCCGCCAGCCGACGTATCTGCGCGCCCGTCACCAGCGGTTCGTCCGCCTGCACGTTGATCACCCGTGCCGCCCGCACCGTGCGGTTGGCCTCGGCGATCCGGTCGGTGCCGCTCTGATGAACCACCGAGGTCTGGATGGTCTTAAACCCGGCCGCCTGCAGCGGCTCCGCCAGCAGGATATCGTCCACCGCGAACCAAAGCGGGAACTCTGGCGCCTCCGCCCGGATGCGCTCCGCCACCCAGAGCACCAAGGGTTTATCCTTGATAACATGCAGTAATTTGCGGGGGAAACGGGTCGATTCGAGACGGCAGGGCACGATGATGACGGTGGAGTCGGACATAGTCCCGGCACCTTGCCCGCCCTGATTTTGGGTTGCAAGACAGGCCTCTGCGTCAAACGTAGCCGCACATGGACGACACCGCCAGCGCAGCCGCCTCCACCCAACTCAGCCGTGAGTTGGTCGTGCAAAACAAGATGGGTATTCACGCCCGTCCCGCCGCCATGATCGTGCGCATCACGAACAAATTCAAAGCCGACGTCATGGTGGAGAAAGACGACGAACAGGTGAACGGAAAGTCCATCATGGGCCTCATGATGCTCGCCGCCGGCAAGGGCTCGAAGGTCAAGTTCCTCGCCACCGGTGCCGACTCCAGCGCCATGCTCGACGAGCTCGACGCCCTTTTCGCCCGCAAGTTCGACGAGGCCTGAGGCTTCCCCTCCTTCGGCTAGTGCTAGATCCTGAAAAACGCCCGCGCCGTGCGCGTGGTCGTCTCAGCCAGCTCCGCATAGCTCACCCCTAGAACCGTGGCCGCATACTCCGCCGTCAGCCGCAGATAGGCGGGCTCGTTCGGTTTGCCGCGATGCGGCACCGGCGTCAGATACGGCGCGTCTGTCTCGATCATGAGTCGCGCCAGCCCCTGCGCCCTCATCGCCTCCCGCGCGCTCTCCGCGTTTTTGTAGGTCACCACGCCGGTGAAGGACCCGTAGGCCCCGCGCCGGACCAGCTCCTCCATCTCCGCCGCGCCCTCCGAGAAGCAGTGGAACACCACCCGGCGCCAGTCCACCCCGCTCGCGTCGATCATCGCCACGCACTCCTTAAAAGCGCCCCGCGAGTGAATCACCAGCGGACACCCTGCGCGCTTCGCGATTTCCAACTGCGCCGCGAACGCGCTCCGTTGCCAGGCCTTCAACTCTTCCCGCGCCGGCTCTTCTTTCGGCAGGTGAAAGTGATCCAGCCCGCACTCCCCGAGCGCCACCGGTCGCCCCCCTCCGTCGTTCCAGAACGCCTCGATCTGCGCCACCTCCTCCGCCCAGTTCGCCGCCACCGAACACGGATGCAGCCCGACGGTGTAAAACACCTCGCCCGCGTGCCGCTCCGCGATGCCGCGATAAATTGTCCAGTCGTCACTGCCCGTCCCGATGGTGATCATCGCCTCCACCCCCGCCGCCCGGGCGCGGGTCATCGCCGCCGCCGTCTCTCCGCGCGCCTCGAACCCGTCCAGATGAGTGTGTGTGTCGATCAGTGTCATGATTTCGCAAAAAAGATTAATCACGTTGTCGCCATCGTGGTTAAAACTTCAATCGTTCTCCATCATGGAGTCCGCATCCACCACCCCAACAATTAACGCAGCGGCAGGGGGCGTCTTTAGCGGAAAAAGAGAACGGGTTCTGGCCCTGGATGCGTTTCGCGGACTCTGCGCCTCGCTCGTCTTTTTGGCGCACTGGAATCTATGGTGCCATTTCATTCCGGCGCCAGGGTGGCCGGCGATGCTCCAGAGCGCCTACATGCATCTGGACGCTTGGTATCGCGCCTTGGTCTGGAACACGGGAGGATGCCATCCGGCGGTCATCGGGTTTTTTGTCCTGAGCGGTTACTGTATTCATAAGCCCCAGGTCGAGGCTTCCGGCTCCGACTCCGGGCCGGTTTTTCTGGCCCGGCGTTTCCTGTTTCGTCGAAGCCTGCGGATCATGCCGGTCTATCTTTATGCCAGTCTGCTCGGCCTGGCGGTGTGTCTTCTGCAATCCGCCGCCCCGGTGTCGGATCCCTTTGTGCAGTATCACTCCGCCTACACCGGCGGCGACCTGCTCCTCCGTTTCACGAGCCTTTCGAGTATCTGGCCCTCCGAAGTGATGAGCGGTAACACCTTGCTCGGAAGCGTGGCCACCGAGATCGCCCTTTACTGCACCTACCCGCTGGTTCTCCGCGCCGGTCTCCTGAACCGGTGGGCTCTGTTTTTACCCGCGTGCGCACTCCTGCAAATCGCGGTGGTCCGGCTTACCCCGACCAGCCACTTGGTCTGGGCTTACAACAGCCCGCTGATGCAGGCCTTCTTTTTCTACTTGGGCGCGCATCTCGCTTTTATCCGATCAAAGAAGATCCCTTCCTGCCGCTCCGCCTGGCTGTCGCTCGCGGGCCTGTGGCTTGCCTTCATAATGGTGCGCGAGGGACCGGAGTTTCGCCACCGCGCCCTCGTCTTGCAGGCGCTGTGGGCGCTGTGCTGTCTTTGTATTCTGACCGGCTGGCTCGGGTTAAAAGGACCGCTCAGCGCCGCGATCTCGCGTCCCCTCGCGTGGGTCGGCCGCGCCAGTTACAGTCTCTATGCGACCCATTCGCCCGCCATTTTCCTGGGCAGCTGGCTGCTGCTGACCGTGCGGACGGACAACTATCTGCTGCAACTCGCCCTCGCGCTCGCCCTGACCGTGCTGTTCACGGCCATAGGCTATCGCCTGCTGGAGCTACCCTACGCGAAAGCCCGTCGGGCGGGCGCGCTCTGAGCCTCACAACGGTCAAGCGCCGTATCGCTCTTCCAGATACGCCAGCAGCGCCTTCGGCCCCAATGCCTCGCCTGTCACCCGTTTCGTAAGCTCGAAGGCATCCTCGCGCCGGCCGTGCGCATGCACCTCCGTCCGCAGCCAGTCGAGCAACCCGCCAAACTCGCCGCGTGCGAACTCCTCATCGAGCGCCGGACGCGCCCGTCGCGCCGCCGTCCAGAGCTGCGCCGCGATCATGTTGCCCAGCGTGTAGCTCGGGAAATACCCAAAAGCCCCGCCGCTCCAATGCACGTCCTGCAACACCCCTTCGCCCGCGTGTTCCGGCCGGCGGCCGAACATTTCTTCGCTCAGCTCATCCCAAGCCGCCGGCAGATCCGCCACCTTGAGCGTCTTGGCAAACAGCCGCTGCTCCAGTTCGAAGCGCAGCAGGATGTGGAGGTTGTAGTGAACTTCGTCCGCATCCACCCGGATCAGCCCGCCCGGCTCCACCGCGTTCGCCGCCGCGTGCAGCGCGTCTCCGCTCACGCCGGCGAGCTCCTTGGGGAACTCCGCGCGCATCATCGGCTCCAGCCAGATCCAGAAGGCCCGTGAGCGCGCCACCTGGTTTTCCCACAGGCGGCTTTGCGACTCGTGCACCGCCATGCCCGCCGCCACCCCGAGCGCCGTGCCCGCTTGCGCCAGGGGCAGACCTTGTTCGTAGAGTCCGTGCCCCGCCTCGTGGATCGAGCTGTAGAGCGCGTCGAGCGGTTCGTCGGCATTGAAGCGCGTGGTCAGCCGCACATCGTCGCCCGAGCCTTCGCAGAAGGGATGCAGCGAGACGTCGAGCCTTCCACGCTTGTAATCAAAACCCAGCCGCGCCGTCACCGTCCGCACCACGCGTTGCTGCGCCGCCACGTCGAAGCCGCGCAGGGACACCGGCCCCTCGCCGCGCGCCTTCGCCGCCGCCACGCGGGCGTCGATGCGTCGCGCCAGCGGGACGAGCCCTGCGCGCAACTCCGTAAAAAGCTCGCCGATCTGCGCCGCCGTCAGGCCGGGGTCGTGCCGGTCGATGGCCAGGTCGTAGGGCCGGTCGCCGTAGCCGAGTAATGTCGCCTCACACCGCGCCAGGAAGAGGTGCTTCTCCAGCACCGGGGCGAAGGCGGAAAAATCCCGCGCCTTCCGCGCCGCCGCCCACACATGATAACCCTCGCTGGAGAGGTGCGCCTTCGCCGCCGCGAGCTCAACCGGGATCTTCCTCGCCCGATCATAATCACGTCGCGCCGCCGGCACCACCACGCGCGCGTCCGCGTCGAGACGGCCCTCCGCGAGGAGGCGTTCGCAGACCGTGATCGCCGCGCGGAGCCCCTCATCCGTCGCCGCCCCGTGTTGCACCTCCGCCAGCAACTTCGCCTGCTCCGCGCGCTGTTCCGCCGCGCCTTCGGGCAGGTTCACCTGCTCGTCCCAACCCAGCAGTCCCGCCACCGAGCCCAGCACGTGCAGCCGGCGCAGTCGCGCGCGCAGTTCACTATAAGCTTTTTCGTCCGCAGGTGTTTCGTTCGCCATAAGCCGCCGACTTTGCCCCCGACGCCGCTCCCGCGCAAGTCCGGCTCCCGGCTTAACTCAAACCTTCGCGCCGTTGTCGCACTTGAAATGCACGCGTTTGCGCAGCTCCGACATCGTGCGCATCGCCGCGCGTTGCGCATTTTCATTCCCCCCGGCCGGCGCGCCGGGGATGCGCAGCGTGCCCGACTCCGAGGTAGGGGGCAGGTTCTCCGCCTCGATCATACGGCCGATCAACAAGAGCTGCTCCGCACGCGTATCCAGCCGGCAGCCGGGAAACCCGGCATGGCGTGAAAGCCATGCCAACAATGTGACGGACGGGATCTGTGCTTCGGCGGACATTCCCGCAGGTTGCTAGCAAGCCCGCCTGCCCGTCAACCGCCATGAAGCCCTGCTTCACCGTCCCCTCACGCCCTCCCTTGTCTTCACCGCCGCTTGTTTTCGCGGGCTGAAATTAAAAACACCACGAATAAAGAAACCCTTACCCGGCTTTGGTTTAGTATGTGCTTTAAAAAATCAACCAAAACGATTCATAGTTATCATAGGTTTCCTTCAACCCTCGTTCCTTCCAATCCATGAAAAACAAACGCGTCTTGTTCGCCTCCTGTGTCGCCCTCGCAGCCAGTTGCAATAGTCTGCCGCTGTTTGCGCAATCCCAGGATACCCCCGCCGCCGTCGCCCCTGAGAAGGTAAAAACCACCGCTGAAAGTGAGGTTGTCACTTTGGAAAGCATGGAGGTCACCGGCTCCTACCTGCCGGCTGCGGCCTCCGCCATCGCCACCCCTGTCATCGGTGTTAACTCCGCCCAGATCGAGCAGTCCGCGACTCGTTCCAACATTCTCGATACCCTGAGAAAATCCGTCCCCCAATTCAGCGGCAACGGCAACCTCGGCACCCAGAACGCCAACATCGGCAGCGGCGATACCAACGGCGGCTCGGCCCTCTCCCTTCGCAATGCCGCCACGCTCGTGCTCATCAACGGTCGCCGCATGGCGGTCTCCCCGGTCTCCGCCAGCGGTGGGTCGAACTTCGTGGACGTTAACCTCATCCCCTTTGCCGCCATCGACCGCATCGAAATCCTGCCCGACGGCGCCTCCGCCATCTACGGCACCGACGCCGTCTCCGGCGTGGTCAACGTCCTCTTGCGCGATAAATACGACGGCTTCGAGGTGGGTGGTCGCTATGGCTACACCGATAATCCCGGCCGCGCCACCGAGAGCTCCGCCTACGTGATCGGAGGCGTCCACCGCGAGTCCACCACGATCGCCGTTGCCGCCGAATACGCCCGGCAAGATCCCATCTTCAACTTTCAACGTCCCTACTCGGCGCAGACTTTCGGCACCGGCAGCTTTCCCGGTTCCGTCAGCATAGGCGCAGACTTCTACCTCCTGAATCCTTCTCTAAACGCCCCTGCCGTCGTCGGCGCCGGACAGCCTTCCGGCACCTTGGTGACCAGCGGCGTTTACGCGGGCCCCAACTCCTTCGGCACCCAGTCGCAGCAGTTCAACCTCTCCCAATTCGTCACTCAAAGCATCGA
>JBEGTN010000070.1:0-4154 GCA_041179405.1 Verrucomicrobiota bacterium | reverse complement strand
AGCGGCATCTCCTGGTATTCGGAGGCGTCGGTCGAATAAAGCCGGCGCATCGCCGCGTCGGCATGCAACTCGCCCTCCAGCTCGGCGGCGAGCTGGCGAAGTTCAGCGGTAACAAGCTCATTACCGGAAGAGACGGGGGGGCGACTCATAGATTCACCCACTTCAAAGCATCGAAGGCGAGAGTGCGAGCCCATCGTCATGATGATAAGGAAGGTGCCTCATACCCTCTACCGCAGGGCGCCCTAAACGCTCAGACGGCACATGAGTTGCTAAGCGCTGCCATGCGTTTCGCCGCCCTATTGTTTGCCCTTGCTTGCACGGCCTTGGCCGCAGCCGAAGCCCCGTTCAAAGTGCAGGTGGTGGTCGTCTCGATGTTTGAAGTCGGAGCGGATAGCGGCGACGTGCCCGGGGAATTTCAACTGTGGGTCGAACGCGAGAAACTCAATCGCGTCATCCCGCTCCCGCAGGCCTACCACGACGTGCGGGCCAATGCCGATGGTTCGATGATCGGCATCGTTACCGGAATGGGTAATACCCGCTCCGCCGCCTCGATCATGGCGCTGGGACTCGACCCTCGCTTTGATTTTACCCAGGCCTACTGGCTGGTCGCAGGCATAGCCGGCATAGACCCGGCCGACGGCACTTTGGGCTCGGCCGTATGGGCCAACTCGCTGGTCGAAGGTGACCTCGGCTACGAAATCGACGCGAGAGAAATTCCTGCCGGCTGGCCAACCGGATACCTGCCCTACGGACGCTACGAACCTTATGCCAAACCGCGCAAAGAGGATAACATCGGTGAAGTTTACCACCTGCAACCCAGTCTGGTGGAGTGGGCGTATCAACTCACCAAAGACACTCCGCTCGACGATAATCCCGAGATGCTCAAACGCCGCTCGCGTTACGTGGGCTTCCCCAACGCACAACGTCCGCCCTTCGTCCTAAAAGGCGACAATCTCGCCAGCAGCACTTTTTGGCACGGAAAACTCTTCAACCAGTGGGCCAACGACTGGGTCTCCTACCACACTGAGGGCCGCGGCAACTACGTCACCACCGCGATGGAGGATACCGGCACGCTCCAGGCGCTCACCTGGCTTTCCCGTGCCGGCAAAGCGGATGTGAAACGAGTGCTCGTGCTCCGAACCGCCAGCAACTTCGACATGCAATGGCCGGGAGGCACCGCGCTTGCCAGCCTGAGCGGAGAACAAGAAGGCCCCCTCGGCGGATATCTCCCCTCGGTGGAAGCCGCCTACAAGATTGGAAGCCGCGTCGCCCACGCCCTGTTGAATAACTGGGACCGCTACGCCACCGAGCTGCCAAAACCCTGATTTCCCTCCCGCTCCTAAAAATGAAAAGTCTCCGTCTCCTGCTCGTTTTTCTCTTCATCCTGCCTCTGGCCCGCGCAACCGAACCAGCCGTTTCGACACCGCCGCCCAAGGCTCTGATCGCAGTGCTCAACGCCTACCCGCCCGAGATGGATGCGATGGTGAAGGAGTTCGGCCTCGACGACCCGCGCTTCGCTCAAAAAAGCATCAAGGGCTTCCGCTTTTACCGCGGCGAAGTCGAAGGCAAGGACGTCCTCGTGGTCGAGACTGGCATGAGCATGGTCAACGCCGCGATGGCACTCCAGCTGGCCCTCGACCATTTCCCTATCACGCAAGTGCTCTTTGCCGGAGTGGCCGGTGGCATCGACCCGGCCTTGCACGTCGGCGACGTGGTTGTTCCAGAGCGCTGGGCCTACCACAGCGAGGCCGCCTACTTCAATCCGGACGGCAAGGGCGGCTACCATGTCGCGGATTATTTTAAGCAAAAATACCCCAACTTCGGCATGATGTTTCCCGACGAGGTCGCGGCGACTCACGCCGGCCAGAATAAATTCAACCGCGTGCCGACCTTCCCCGCCGACCCCGCCTTGCTCGCGGCGGCCCGACAGGCCATCGCCAAGCTCGGCCCGGTGAAGGGCGAACGTTCCGGGCGCGTGCTCACCATCGAGGTCGGAGGCACCGGCGTGACCGGTCCGGTATTCATGGACAATGCCGCGTATCGAAAATTTGTTTTCGAAGTCTGGAAGGCGCGCTGTCTCGACATGGAAACCACCGCCTACGCCCACGTTTGCTATACGAATGGCGTGCCCTTCCTCGCCGTGCGGGCACTGAGCGATCTCGCCGGCGGGCAGGAGGGCAAAAACGTCATCGACGACAACGAGGCGACCTCCTCGGTCAACGCGGTGCGCGTGCTCCGCGCCATCCTTAAGGAGCTATGACGAAACGCGGATCGCGCCACAACTCGCGGCCCTGCCGGTAGGTCGCCAGCACGTCCTCCGGCGTCACCCGCGTGACGACGCTGGCCGTCACGTGACGCGTCGCACGGAGATGCGGTTGGTTAAAATCCAGCACCACGAAATCCGCCGGCAAACCGCTTTGAAGGTAACCGTAGCTGTCGCCGCCCAAGACCGCGTGAATGTTGGACGTGGCCATTTTCAGAATCGCGCCCGGATCAGGCGAGAGCGCGTCACCGAACTGGGACTTGGCCACCTTGTAGGTGAAGTCCAGTTCGGCGAGCATGGAGGGCGAGTTCAGCATGCCATTGTCGGTGCCGAGGAGCAGGTTTGCCCTGGCACGCAGCAAGGCCGCGACCGGCGGCAAGGGCAGGCCGAGATTGGCGTTGGCACGGGGGTTGAGCACGCCGGTTTTTCCGCTGCGCACCAGCAAAGCGATCTCGTCGGCGTCGGCCACGGTCAGGTGGACGATGATATGCGGATCATAAAGCTCGATCGCGCGGATCAAGTCGCCGCGTCCGGTGGTGGCGACGGAGAGATCGCGGTAGCCGGCGTTTTCGAGGCAATGGATGGCGCGGAGTTTACCCTGCGCGTTCGTGATGGTGCGCAGTTCGCGCCAGGCCTCGTCGGTGAGGTCGTTCATCGTGCTTTCGGAAAAGCCGTCGGCGACGGCGAGTAGAGCCTCAAGATCCGCAAGCGCGGCGGCACGAAAACCGATCTGGTTGGCACGTAGTTCCGCCTGGGTGAAGGGCACGCCGTTGAATTGCGCCAGAATCACGGAATCCACCCCGGTCGCTTGAGCAGCCTTGCGCAACAAAGCGGCACCGTAGGCCCCCTGCTCGCGAAAATCCATGTGCCGGACCGTGCCCGTTCGCGCCATGTAGCGTAAATGCGCGATGAGGTGCGGGAGGTGCGTTTCCTCGGTGAGTTTGGCCAGTTCGCGATACTTATAGCCGTCGGGTCGGAAAAAGCCCTGCTCCAGTGTCAATCCAGTCGCGCCATCAGGCAGGGCGCTGTCTCCCATGTGGGTGTGGGCGTTGGTCAGGCCGGGCATGACCACCAGTCCGCCTGCGTCGAGTTGAGTGCAGGGGGTGCCGAGCTCCATCGCCGTGATGGTGTCGTGTTTCCACGCGAAACGCGCGCAACGCAAGGGGGAGAGTTCGGGGCCGTGGAGGACGATGCAGTCGCGGATTTCGGGCATGGTTGATGAGTAACAGGAAAGCAGATTGGACGCCAGCCCCGCGCCGTCTCGCTTGCTGGCATCATCAGTGCTAGAGATCGGGTAACATGAGTCTTACCCGCTTCAGTGTCGCCCCCCTCCATACCCTCACCCGCACCCTCGCCGCCGTTGCGATGGGACGCGAGCTTCCCGATCTCGTCATCACCGGCGCACGCATCCTCTCCACCTACACCGAGCGCATCCACGATTCGCGCGAAGTGTGGATCAAGGCCGGTCGCATCGCCGCCGTGAAACCCGCCGGCACCGCCCGCGCCCTCCATGGCAAAGCATTCAAAACCTTCGATGCCGCCGGCGGCTTGATCGCGCCCGGCCTCGTCGATCCGCACGTCCACATCGAGAGCAGTATGATGACCGCCTGCGCCTACGCCGAAGGCGCCCTGCTCAACGGCACGACCACAATCTTCTGCGATAGCCACGAGATTGGCAACGTGTGCGACGCCGCCGGCATCGAGTGGATGCTGGAAGACGCCCGGCAGGCACCCCTCTCGATCTTCCTCACCGTGCCCAGCACCGTGCCTGCCACCGGCCCGCAATTTGAAACCGCCGGCGGAGACCTCACCGCCGCCAAGATAGGCAAACTCTTCGACCGCTGGCCCGAGGCTGTCGCGCTCGGCGAGAAAATGGACTTCGTTCAGGTAG
>JBEGTN010000069.1:0-3699 GCA_041179405.1 Verrucomicrobiota bacterium | reverse complement strand
ACCGCCAGGGCGATGACGAAGGGCATGGAGTGGCCGGGCGCGGTGCCGGGGTTGTAGTTGCTGGCCAGCGCCAGCCTGCCGCCGCTGTCCACGAAGGCACCGGCGCGGGCGTAGCGGGTGCGGGTGTGAAAGCTCGTCGCGGGCAGCATCACGGCGATGGTTTCGCTCGCGGCCAGCGCGATGAGGTCGGCCTTGGTGGCGCCGGCGAGGTGGGAGACGCTGCGGGCGCGCAGGTTGATCGCCTCGGGGATCATGCCGAGGGGTTTGTCGCGGTCGGTCTGCACGCTGATGGGCAGGCCGTGCTTGCGGGCGCGTTCGAGCAGGCGCACGCAGGCCTCGACCGGCCAGGTGTGTTCCTCGCAGCTGGCCTCGACCGCGATGCCGGGAAACTCGTGCCAGATCGCGGGCAACACCTCGCGCACGATGTTGCGGGTGTAGGTCGCGACATCGCTTTCGATGGCGTGGCCGAGGAGGGCGGTGGGCACGACGGTGCCGGGCCACTCGGCGGCCCCGCGCTGGATGGCGTGCAACAGCTTCAACTCGCCGTCGAGGGTCAGGCCGTAGCCGCTTTTGACCTCCACGGTGGTCGTGCCGCCGCGCAGCATGGCGTCGAGACGGGTGCGCAGCCAGGCGGCGAGTTGTTTGCGGGTGGAGTCGCGCACGGCGCGGACGGTGGAGTGGATGCCGCCGCCGAGTTTGGTGAGCTCGGCGGGAGCGGTGCCGGCCAGGATTTTATCCCACTCATCAAGCCGGTTTCCGGCCCAGCAGGCGTGGGTGTGGCAATCGACAAAGCCCGGCATGAGCACCCGGCCCTCGGCGTCGATCACGGTCGCACCTTCGGGCGCGGTGAGGCCTGTGCCGACGGCGGTGATTTTACCTTCCTGCACCAGAACGTCGCCGCGAGGAATGATTCCGAGCTCGCGCATGGCCAGACCGGCGCGGGCGCGCACAGGGGCGACCGGAGCCGCGGCGGCGGCGGGAGATGCGAGGGTGAGGACGCGGGCGTTGCGGATCAGCAAACTCATGGGGGAGGGATAATCCGTGCGGTTCGGGCCAGAAGGTCACGCGCAAAGCGCGGCGCTTGCACAGGTGGGAAAGGAAGATGTGGTTTGGGCTAGGTTGAGTTTTTGTGCACATGAATAGCCAATGTGCATTACTTTAGCTCTTATTTTATGTGTGCAATTAGATAAATTTTAGGCAGCTTACCCGTAACTTTATCCCTCTCCATGAGCCTCTACATCGGCATTGATTCCGGCACCCAATCCACCAAGGCGGTCGTGCTCGACCTCGCTTCCAGAAAAGTCATCGCCGAGGCGCGCGCCCCGCACTCGCTCATCGCCGGCCTGCCCGCCGGGCACATGGAGCAGCATCCCGCCGAGTGGGTCGCGGCGCTGGAGTCCACCATCGCGGCGGTCGTCGCGAAGATCGGCCCGGCCCGCGCCGCCGAGATTCGCGGCATCGGCGTGTCCGGCCAGCAGCATGGCTTCGTGCCGCTCGACGCCGAGGGCGCGGTCATCCGCCCCGCCAAGCTCTGGTGCGACACCTCGACCATCGCCGAGTGCGCGCTCATCACCAAAAAACTCGGCGGCGAAAAAGCCGCGCTGCGCCACACTGGCAGCCTGATCCTGCCCGGCTTCACCGCCCCAAAGATCCTCTGGCTGAAACGCCATGAGCCCGCGAATTACAAAAAACTCCGCCACGTCCTGCTGCCGCACGATTACCTGAACTTTCACCTCACCGGCGCGTATTTCATGGAATACGGCGACGCCTCAGGCACCGCCCTGCTCGACGTTCGCAAACGTGTCTGGTCGAAGGCCGCGATCAACGCCATCGACCCCAAGCTCGCCGCCTGGCTGCCGCCGCTCTCCGCTTCGCACGCGTCGCCCGGCGTGGTGCGCGCCGTGCTCGCGGCCAAGCTCGGTCTGCCCGCCGGCGTGGTCGTATCCGCCGGCGGCGGCGACAATATGATGGGCGCCATCGGCACGGGCAACGTGAGCCCCGGCGTCATCAGCGCCAGCTTCGGCACCAGCGGCACGATCTACGCCTACGCGGACCAACCCGTCACCGACCCCTCCGGCGAGATCGCCGCCTTCTGCTCCTCCACCGGCGGCTGGCTGCCCCTGCTCTGCACCATGAACGTTACCACCGTGACCGAACAGGTGCGCCAGCTCTTCGGCCAGGACCACGCCGGCCTCGCCGCCGCCGTCGCCTCCGTGCCGGCCGGCTCCGACGGGCTCGTGCTGCTGCCCTACCTCGCCGGTGAACGCACGCCCAACGTCCCCGCCGGTTCCGGGGTGTTGCTCGGCCTGACCAACAAGACTTTTAACGCCGCCCACCTCGCCCGCGCCTCGATGGAAGGCGTGACGCTCGGCATGAACTACGGCCTGCGCCGCCTCGCCGTGCTCGGCGTGAAGGCGAAGGAGATCCGCGTGACCGGCGGCGGCGCGAAGTCGCCGGTGTGGCGCCAGCTCATGGCCGACATCTTTGGCGTGCCCGTGGTGGCGATGATCGAGGACGAAGGCGCGGCGCTCGGCGGCGCGCTCCAGGCCGCCTGGTGCGTGGCCTTGCAGGAAGGCAAGAAAACCAAACTCGCCGACATCACCAAAGCGGTCGTGGCCGTGGACGAAAAAACCCGCTGCAAGCCCGACAAAAAAGCCCACACCCGCTACCAAAAAGTCCAGGCGGTGCAGGATAAACTCAGCCTCGCCCTCCGCGACGTCTTCACCGCCCAGCGCGAGCTGGCGGAGTGAGGACGGAGCGAACGCAGCGGTGAAGTGAGTTTAAGGCCCCCATTTTTACGGAGCCCTTAATGCCAAACACCCTTCGCGTTGAGCCTGTAGCTCGCTCCCGCTTCTAACTAAGTGTAATCGGCTCAGGCTTTGGTGGCGTAGATGGTGCGCAAGGCGTCTTGAACCGCAGGGGGCACGAAGTGAGAGACGTCGCCGCCGAGCTTGGCGACTTGTTTGACCAGGCTGGAACTGGTGTAGCTGAAGGCCTCGCGGGGCATGACGAAGAGCGTCTCGATCTCGGGTTCGAGGTGGCGGTTCATCAGGGCCATGTTGAACTCGAACTCGAAGTCGGAGAGGGCGCGCAGACCGCGGATGAGGGCGACGGCTTTCTGGGCGCGGGCAAACTCGACGAGCAGGCCGTCAAAGAGCGTGGCGCTGACATTCGGGAGGTGCGTGGTGCTGGCCTTGACCAAATCCAGGCGGTGGGCCGGGGTGAAGAGGGGGCCTTTGCCGGGGTTGTTGGCGATGGCGACCGTGACATGGTCGAAGAGCTTGGCCGCACGCTGCAAGACATCGAGGTGCCCGAAGGTAAACGGATCGAAGGTGCCTGGGTATATACAGTGGCGCATGGCGGGAGTGAGTTGAGGACTTTGGGAAAAGGGGTGGCGGGGCGGCTCAAGCCATGCGGGCGGCGGCCTCCCGTGATACGCTCCAGAGCAGCGGCTCGCCGTGGAGATAGCGGTGGAACTCGTCGATCATGTAGCGGGCCATGCGGGCGCACTCGCCTTGCTCGGAACCGGCGATATGGGGCGTGAGAAATACGTTCGGCAAATCGTAGAGCGGGGAGTCGGCGGGCGCGGGTTCGGGCCAGGTGACATCGAGCACAGCGTTCAGATCGTGGCGATTTTGCAGCACCGCGATCATCTCGGGTTCGTTGACGATGGCACCGCGGGCGGTGTTGATAAAAGTG
>JBEGTN010000068.1:0-3420 GCA_041179405.1 Verrucomicrobiota bacterium | reverse complement strand
ATCTCCTTCCAATACACCGGCACCGCGCGGCCGCGGAAGTCCGCCGTGACCGTCAGCGCCGGACTCTGCCGCACGCCCTCGAAATAATCCGCCGTGAGCGGCACGATGAGGTTGGCCAGCGCGGAGAACAGCACCGCGCACCACACGGCGGGGGCGGTGAGGCGGCGCCAGAAAAAGATCAGGATCACCGAGGCGCCGAAGGGCACGTTCACGGTGAGGATGAGCTTTACCACCGACTCCACGTTGCGCATCGCCATCGCCGAGATCACGCCCAGCGCGAGCACCGCGATGACGGCCCAGCGCGCGGCCTTCAGCGAACTGCCGGCGGGCTTGCCCACGAAGTGGTCACGAAAGACGTTGCGCACAAAGAGCGACGAAACCGCCAGCGCCTTGGCCGCCAGGGTGGACATGGTGCCCGCCACCACGCCCGCCAGCATCAGCCCGATGAAGCCGGGGCCGAGCAGCTGGCTCGACATGGTGCCCCAGACCGCGTCGGGGTCGGACAGGCCGCCCTTGCCGAAGAGCGCGATGGCGATCAAGCCGGCGAAGGCCCAGAGGATGATCATCACGCGCTTCAGGTAGGTGCCGCCGACGGCGCCCATGCGGGCGGCGAACTCGTCCTTGGCCGAGCCGCTGATGCCCATATTGTGGCTGAGTCCGTGTATTTGCACCAGCCCTACGAGCAGGGAGGCGATGATGAACACCGGCGAGCCGCTGACGCCGAAGAGGTCGAGGTCACCTGGCGGCACCTTGTGGGCGAGTTGCCCCCAGCCGCCGATGGCCTTTAATCCCACCGGGATCAGCAGGACGGAGAACACCACGATCAGGATGCCTTGCAGCGCCTCGTTGAGCGCCGCCGCCGCCATGCCGCCGAGCACGATGTAGGCGCCCACCACCACGCTGAAGATAATATAAAAGGGGGCGGCCGGCAGCGCGGTCACGTAGCTGTGCAGTTTGCCCCGCGCCTGGAGATCGCGCAGCGCATCCAGCCGGCTGGCGTCCGAGGGCTCCAGGGGGGCGGTCGCCTTGCGGGTCTCCAGTTGCTTTAGCTCCACGAAGCCGGCGGCGGACTCACGCTCGGTCGCCGTCCAGGTGACCTCGGGTTTTCGCACCAGCGAGGCGGCGATTTTGTAGGCGACGAAGTTGCCCGCGCCCAGAAACACGCACGCCACGCCGATCTGGAATATCGCGTAAAGCCGGCTCAGCGCGCGGCTGCCGAAGCGGTCCTCGAACAGATCGCCCATCGTGACCAGGCGCACGCGGCGAAACCAGACGTTCATGAACCAGTAATACGGGTTCATGAAGATGGTCTGGAACCCCAGCCACACGCCGGAGACGCCGCGCTGGAAGACCAGGGTGGCGTTGCTCACCGCGCCCGAGGGCTCGGTGGCGTTGCCGAAGTTGAGGAAGAACTGGTAGAGCTTGCCCAGTTTGCGGCCGGCGAGGAAAAAGCCTTCCTCGTTGTTCGCCCCCTTGGAGGCGCGTTTGCCGATGTAAACGACGGTCGCCAGGTAGGCGGCGACGATGGTGATGTCGAGGGGGTGCAGTCCGTTCATGCGAGGAGGGTGGGGCGGGGAAGAGTGGGGGCGGGTGATGCGCTCAGGCCAATTCGCCCAGGCGGGTGGCCTCAGGGCGGAGCGGGACGAGGTCGAGCAGGTTGACCGGCCGGTTGGAGCGGATGGACTCGCGGGCGGCGATGCCGACCAGGATGGAGGCCGCGCCCTGCTCGTGACCGGCGAAGCGGGCGAGCGGGTCCGCGCTCGAGGCGTCGCGGGCGAAGAAGGAGCGGCAGAGGATCTCGTCCGCGCCGCCGTGCGCGCCGGTGGCGGGCGGCATGGGGACGACGTAGCCCGACTTGAAATGAGGGAAGACCTTGATCCACTCGCCCTCGGGCTCGGAGCCGGGGCCGTCCTCAATCTTGAACTCGCCGGTGCGCACTCCCCGGTTCATGTGGCTGCCGATGAACTCGTGATACTCGATGCGGCCGCGTTCGCCGTTGAAGCACACCCGCATGCCCTCGCGCGGGCTGTAACAGGTCAATGAATACGTGAGCGTCTCGCCGGTGCGGTAGCGGACGTTGAGCGACATCTGGTCGTAGCCGTCGATATCGGGACGGAACACGTTGCGGTCGCGGATGTAGCCGGAGTCGGCCTCCCCGGCCAGGTAGAGTTTGCGGAAGGGCTCGCTTTCGGAGAGGTCGAGGCGGAAGGGGTCGTTCTTGGCGGCGGGCTCGCCGGTGTAGCGCGGGTAGGCGGCGAGGGCGGCGTCGCCGCGGGCGAGGGCGTTTTCCCGGCCGTAGAAGGCGAGGTCGCCGTAGGCGAAGACCTGGGCGGGGATGGCGTCGAGCCACCAGTTGACGAGGTCGAAGTGGTGGGTGGCCTTGTGGACGAGCAGGGTGCCGGACTGGTCGGCGTGGGCGTGCCAGCGGCGGAAGTAGTCCGCGCCGTGGCTGGTATCGAGGAGGTATTCGAGATTCACCGAGCGCACGCGGCCGATGACGCCGGAGGCGATGAGCTCCTTGACCTTGGTGCGGAAGGGAGCCCAGCGGTAGTTAAAGGCGACGCGCACGCGGCGGCCGGTGCGGGCGACGGCGTCGAGGATGGCGCGGCACTGGGCGGCGTCGATGGCGAGGGGTTTTTCGGTGACGACATCGCAGCCGGCGTCGAGGGCGCGCACGATGTAGTCGGCGTGGGTGGCGTCGGTGGAGCAGACGAAGACGGCGTCGGGGCGGTGGACGCGGAGGAGTTCGTCGAAGCGCTCGGGCGGGTAGGCGGGCACGGCGGGGTGGCTGAGGGCGCCGGTGAGCAGCTCGTTGTAGTGGGCCATGCGCGCAGGGCTGGAGTCGCAAAAGGCGACCAGTTCGACCGCGTCGCGGTAGAGCGAGGCCATCGGTTCGATGAAGGAGACGGCGCGGCTGCCGGTGCCGACGAAGGCGTAGCGAGTCCTTGGGGTGGAAGACATGGATTGAGCGAAAAGATGGGTGCTGGCGAAGCGAGGGGAGCGGGGGTGGACAGTCTGATCCCGCGATTGGGCGCGAGGACTGAAGCGGGTTGTTTGCCAGTAAGTAGCGCAGACTTCCAGCCTGCTTCCGGGGCGGGCCGAAAACCTGTGCTACTCGCCGCCCTGCTGCTCCGCGTCTTTCAGCACGGCGCGGACCTCGGCGATCAGCGCTTCCACGTCGGCGACGAGCTTGACGACTTCCGCGCGAACGAGGGCGAGCCAGACGGGCGAGGCGAGGTCTTGCTCGGCGGCGTCGGCGAGCCCGGCGAGGGCGTCGCGGAGATGGCCTCGGGCCGTTTTCAGGCGTGTCAGGGTGTGCCCCGCGAAGAGCGGCGCCGGCGGCCAGTCCTCGGCCGCCGACGAGTTCAAGGCTCCCGCCAGCTTGGGTCCGGCGATCATCACTCCGTTCACCGCTTCGCG
>JBEGTN010000067.1:0-2910 GCA_041179405.1 Verrucomicrobiota bacterium | reverse complement strand
CAAGATCCCTCAAACACATCCGCGCAAAAGCCGAAAAACTGGGTTTTCAACTAACTCCTCTCCAACAAGAAGCATGATGTTACTTGAGAGGATGAAAGCACGCAAGGGGCCGCAGGTGTGGCGAGAGGGTTCGCGTGAGGCTTCCTGCAAGCGGGGGGGCGTCTCGGGGGTTCGTTTCCGAAAGATCCTTGGGCACATGCGGAAACGAAAAAGCCTCGGTTGTGAAACCGAGGCTTAAAACTGGCGGGATGAACGGGACTCGAACCCGCGACCTTCTGCGTGACAGGCAGACGCTCTAACCAGCTGAGCTATCACCCCGAATATGGAAGAGCGGTGAACAGATGGACCAGCGCGGGGGGTGTCAAGTATCCTTTCGATACTTTGTTTTTAAATTTCCCGGGTAAAGGTCTGGTAGCGGATTTGGCCGTTATCCGCCAGCGCGGTGGCGGCCATTCTTGAGCCGCACAACTCGCGTCCGTCGATTCGGGGCAAGCTCAGCAGTTGCGGGCAAATTCACCGATGAATTGGTCCACATTCTTTCCGGTGACCTGACACTTTATGTCGCGCCGCAGTCCGTGAATGTGCTCGGTGATCTGAAGATTTACGCCTATGCGAGCGCCGAGACTTTGGATTTTTTTGGTGTGGCCGCGTTCCCAAAGCCAGCAACTGAGGCCAACTGAAATAGGCTTGGCGACGGCGCGCTCTATTTTGCGTTTGGCGGGGGCATTCATAGGACCCCAAATGGAGAGCCTAAAGCGGGCCAAACCAGCCAGATGGTTAAAAAAATCTACGGTTTCACCAACGGGGCCTTTTTGAGCTTATCGATCTTCGGTTTAATGACGACGCGGCAGTAGCCGGCGGAGGGGTTGTTGCGGTAATAATCCTGATGGTAGGCCTCGGCCGGGTAGAAGGTGGGCAGAGGAGAAATCTCGGTTACGATTTTGCCGTCCCAAGCGGGGTTGGCGCGGTCGCGGGAGGCGAGAATGACGGCTTTTTCGGCCTCATTGGCGTAGTAGATGACGGAGCGGTATTGGGTGCCCTCGTCGTTGCCCTGGCGGTTAAGGGTGGTGGGGTTGTGGATGTCCCAGAAAAAATCGACCAACTGGTCGCGGGTGACCTTGGCGGGGTCGAAGGTGATTTTGACCACCTCGGCGTGGCCGGAGACGCCGGTGCAGACCTGTTCGTAGGAGGGGTTGGCGCGGGCACCGCCGGCGTAACCGCTCTCGGCGGCAAGCACACCGGGGACGAGCTCGTAGGCGGCTTCGACGCACCAGAAACAGCCGCCGCCGAGCACGAGTGTCTCGGCGTTGGCGGGGATGACGACGGGGGCGGCGGATTTGACGGGATCGGAGGAGGAATCGGCGCAGGCAGTCATGGCGAGGGTGCAGAGGGTAAGTAAGGGGAGCAGGCGGTGAAAAAGGCGCATGGTCTTGGGAGCGGCAAGGTGCGCGGTTTATTCCCGGAAGCAAATGGGCGCTGCGCGCCAGATGAAGATGGAAGGTTAAGATGAAGGGAAACGGACGGGTCGCTGGCGCTCCCCGTTACTAGGAAAAGGCCGGGCGGTTTGCCGGCCTCAGCGGGTGAGCTTGCGGTATTTGATGCGGTGGGGGCGGTCGGCTTCCTTGCCTTTGCGTTTGCGGAAGTCTTCCAGGTATTCGCTGTAGTTGCCGTTGTAATACACGACTTGACTGTCGCCTTCGAAAGCGAGGATGTGCGTCGCCACGCGATCTAGGAACCAGCGGTCGTGGGAGGTGATCACGGCGCAGCCGGGGAACTCCAGCAGCGCGTTCTCCAGCGAGCCGAGGGTCTCGACGTCGAGGTCGTTGGTCGGCTCGTCGAGCAGGATGAGGTTGGCGCCGCTTTTGAGCAGGCGGGCGAGGTGGACGCGGTTGCGTTCGCCACCGGAGAGCACGCCGACTTTCTTTTGCTGGTCGGCCCCGGTGAAGCCGAACTGGCCGCAGTAGGCGCGGGCGTTCACTTCGCGGCCGGGCATGCGGATGATGTCTTCGCCGCCGCTGATCGCCTCGTAGATCGTCTGGGCGTCGGGCAACGAATCGCGGGACTGGTCCACGTGGGAAATGAGCACGGTGTCGCCGATACGCACGGTGCCGGTGTCGGCTTTCTCGGCGCTGGTGATGAGGCGGAAGAGCGTGGTCTTGCCTGCGCCGTTGGGGCCGATGACGCCGACGATGCCGCCGGGGGGCAGGGCGAAGGTGAGGTTCTCAAAAAGGAGTTTGTCGCCGTAGGCTTTGGCTACGCCTTTCAGCTCGACGACGAGCTGGCCGAGGCGCGGGCCTTTGGGGAGAACGAGTTCAAATTCGCGCTCCTGCTCGGCGGTGTTGGACGAGTTGACCATCTTCTCGTAGGCGGTGATGCGGGCCTGGGATTTGGCGTGGCGGGCCTTGGTGCCCTGGCGAATCCACTCCAGCTCGCGGGTCATGGCTTTCTGGCGCTTATCCTCGGTTCGTTGCTCGGTGGCGAGGCGGGCTGATTTTTGCTCGAGCCAGCCGGAGTAGTTGCCCTTCCAGGGAATGCCGTGGCCGTGGGCGAGTTCGAGGATCCACTGGGCGACGTTGTCGAGGAAGTAGCGGTCGTGAGTGACGGCGATGACGGTGCCCTCGTAACGCGCGAGGTGTTGTTCGAGCCAGTGGACGGACTCGGCGTCGAGATGGTTCGTAGGCTCGTCGAGGAGGAGAATGGCGGGCTTTTGAAGGAGGAGGCGCGCGAGGGCGACGCGGCGGCGTTCGCCACCGGAGAGGGTGTCCACGATGGCCTCGCCGGGCGGGCAGCGGAGGGCGTCCATCGCCATCTCGACCTGCGGGGCGACATCCCAGGCGCCGAGGCGCTCGATCTCGGCCTGGAGCTTGGCCTGTTTGTCGCCGATGGCGTCGCGGGCCTCGTCGGTGTCGG
>JBEGTN010000066.1:0-4438 GCA_041179405.1 Verrucomicrobiota bacterium | reverse complement strand
ACAACCAAAAACGCAGCGCCTACGAGGTGGTCAACGCGAGCTTCGGCTACGCTTGGGACGGCTGGCGGGTGAGTCTCTGGGCGCGCAACCTCCTCGACGAGAGCTACGAGAAACGCACCTTTTTCTTCGCGAACACCCCGGCGGCCTGGAATGCGGGCATCTCCTCGCGTTACGAGAGCCGCGCCGATCCGCGCCAACTGGGCGTGACGGCGGCGTATCAGTTCTGAGGACACGCAATTGGGGTGGCACAGGCATTCCTGCCTGTGTTCTCCTGATCACAAACCCACAGGCAGGAATGCCTGTGTCACGCCAAGGCGGGTGCGCTCACCGCCTTACCAATGCCCGTGCTCGCCGGGCTTGAGCGAGAGGGCGAAGGCGACGAGCAGTTGCACGGTGTGCTCGATGTCGGCGAGGTCCACCAGTTCGCTCGGCGTGTGCATGTAGCGCAGCGGCACGCTGAGCAGGCCGGTGGCGACGCCGCCTCGTCCCATCTGGATGGCACGGGCGTCGGTGCCGGTCGGGCGCGGGTCGGCCTCGAATTGATGGGGGATACCGAGCTTGGCTGCGCAGGCGACGAGGCGGTCGTAGATGAAGGGGCTGATATTCGGCCCGCGACAGATGATGGGGCCGCCGCCGAGCGTGGTCTCGCCGTGCTTGCGCGGATCGCAATCCGGGTGGTCGGTGGCGTGGCCGACATCGACCGCGACGGCGAGGTGGGGGTTGACGGCGTAGGCGGCGGTGGTGGCGCCGCGCGTGCCGATCTCCTCCTGCGCAGTGGCGACGGCTACGACGCGGGCGGCGAGATTTTTGCGTTGGGTGGCGAGGCGGCGGAGCGTCTCGCCCACGATGTAGGCGCCGGCCTTGTCGTCGAAGGCGCGGGCGACGCCCACGGTGCCGTAGAGCAGTTCAAAACCCTGTTGAAAGGTGGCGACATCGCCGATGCGCACGCGGGCGAGGGCCTCTTTTTTCGACTTCGCGCCGATGTCGATCCACATCTCGTGAATCTCGGGGACCTTCTTGCGGTCGGCCTCGTCCATGAGGTGGATGGCGCGCTTACCGGTGACGCCGAGAACGGGGCCGTTTTGGGTGGAGATGATGACGCGGCGGCCGGGGATCATGATGCGGTCGTGGCCGCCGATGGTGTTGAAGTAAATGTAGCCGTCCTTGTTCACGTAGCTGACCTGGAGGCCGAGCTCGTCGATGTGGCCGGCGAGCATGAGCACGGGGTCGCCACCGGTGTGGAGGGTGGCGAGGCGGTTGCCGAGGGCGTCGTGCGCGTAGGTGTCGGCGGAG
The DNA here is from genome assembly GCA_041179405.1 of Verrucomicrobiota bacterium. GTDB lineage: Bacteria > Verrucomicrobiota > Verrucomicrobiia > Opitutales > Opitutaceae > IMCC26134_A. The sequence goes on along the minus strand of JBEGTN010000066.1, from coordinate 3,145 downwards.
GGTTTGACGTGGCGGTCGAAGACGGCCTGGGCCTCTTGTTCGGCACCTGACGGCGAACGGGCCGCGAGGAGCTCGGCAAGGAAAGCGGGAATGGACGATGCGGCGGGAGCTGCGACGGGTTTCGGAGCGGACTTGGATTTGGCCATGGGTAAGGTTGCCCACGAATCAGAGGAAAAGACACGAAAAGAAATCAAGGACGGCAGTGGCTGAGGCTGAATCGACCGTCGCTCACGGAGAGGGTGGACACGGGCTTGATATCTCTGCAATACGTTCACCCAGGCAGAAACGCCTGCTTTTCGTGCCGTCGCTTTTTCAACCCTTTTGATAAAATGAAAAACTCCGCCCGCCTCCGGTTTCCACTGCGCAGCCTGTCTCTGCTCGTGCTGTTGGGTTTGGCCAATCTAAACGCGGATCCGTTCGCGACGACGCCCGTAGTCACCGTTGCTACGCCGCCGCAGACGGCGGTGCCCGCGGCTTCGACCGATGATCCTGTGCTCACGCGCCAGATCATCGCTTTGAAGCTGGTTTGGGACGACGTTCAATCGAGCACGGCCGCATCGGATCAACGTCGAGGCTTCTTGGAGGAGTTTCTGGCCAAGAGTGCGCTGTTGCTGCGCGCGCTGCCGGCGGGGCATCCCCAGACGGCATGGTGTTTGTCCCAGCGGGTGGTGACGGCGCTGGAACTTAACCACATTCCAGAGGCCACCGACGCCGGCACCAAGCTGCTCGAGCTTGGCTACGATACGAGCGCCGATGAACAGGTGCAGAAGTCCCTCGTTATCCTTGAGCGCAAGGGATTGCTGAAGATTCCGCAAAAGGTGGTGCCGGAAAAGATCGTGCAAGCCGATGCCGTGCAGGTGGAGGCGGCGCAGGTGGAGACGGCGCGCTGGGTGGCCGAGACGCAGGCGGATAATGCCAAGCTCTCCGCCGCGATTGGCATCGAGTTGGTGGCCGTTCCGGCCGGTAGTTTTATGATGAGCAGTCCGGCATCGGAGGTCGGCCGCTTTCGTGATGAAGGCCCCCAAACCAAGGTGATTTTCAGCCGGCCTTTTTGGCTGAGCAAATGTGAGATCACCCAGATCGAATGGCGTTTGCTGATGCCAAAAAACCCCAGCCTGTTCAAAGGTGAACGACTGCCGGTGGAGAACGTCTCGTGGGATGACGCGATGGCGTTTTGCCAGAAACTCACGGCTCGCGAGCGGGCGGCGGGGCACTTGCCGGAAGGCTATATTTTCACCCTGCCGACCGAGGCGCAGTGGGAGTATGCCTGCCGCGCCGGGAAAACGAGCGCCTACGCCGGCGATCTTGATTCGATGGCGTGGTATGTCGCGAACAGCGTGTCGAGCACTCACGAGGTGGGCAAACGCCAGCCCAACGCCTGGGGCTTGTATGACATGCACGGCAACGTCTGGGAGTGGTGCAGCGACTGGTATGTGAGCGGCTTTCCAGGTGGCACCGTCACCGATCCGACCGGCGCGCCCACCGGCACCGCCCGCGTGGCTCGTGGCGGCGGTTGGTATGATGTGGCGGTCTGCAGTCGCTCGTCGTGCCGCGGCTATTCTTCGCCTGATTTCCACTATGGAAACCTGGGTCTCCGCATCGCGCTTATTTCCACGAATCCTGTGCCTTGACGCGCTGGGAGAGATGCCGCGCGGGGGCGTGCCGCAGCTTGGCTGCGACCGCGAGGGGCACACCGGCACCCGACCACCAAGCCCGGTCGCACGCGAGGTGCGCCCCTACGTCGGAAGCGGCACTCGCAAGCGAACGCCCTACGTCGGATCGCCCTGCGTGGAGAACGGGGTTTTTGTGTAGGGACGCAGCTTGACTGCGACCGGGCTTGAGAGACTGAGCGGTGAAGCGTCCCACCTCGCCGGTAAATCCAAAGGCAGGGGATCGTCGGCGTTTATTTCCGGCGCGGCTGGAGCCAGGTCAGGGCGGGGCGGTCCACTGTTTCGGCGAGCACGGTGGCGTCGGCCCAGACGGCTTTGCCATTGGCTTCGTCTCCGTCGAGCAAGGCGATGAATTCGAGCTGGGCGGCGCCGGCCGGGCTGAGCGCGTAGCGCACTACTTCCACGGCAGGCAGGGTGCGGCGGCCGAGGATGTCCACCAGCGGCAGATCCACGTAGCCGGCGGTGGCGCGGTAAACGACCTCGGTGCAGACGAGTTTGTCCGAGCTGAAAAAATCGAAGTCGAAATCGTAGGGCTTGCCCGCGTGGTCGAAGGCGCGGGCAATGATCTCGCGGCGGGCGGCGTCATCCACGCGGGGGCGCAACACGGCGACGCCGTCGGCCTCGCCGATGGAGTGCTCGGCGGACGTGAACACAACGCCCTCGCTCATCGCCTCGATCACGGCGTGGGGGTGGCCGAGCTCGTCGGGCGCGGAGAAGGCGGCGAGTTTTTTGGCGACGCGGGGATCGTCGGCGAGGCCGAGGGCGCGAAGCTCGTCCGCCGTGCCGACGTAGAGCGCGGCGTGGGGCCAGTAGCCGGGAAGAAAGGCGTTGGAGAGATACCAGTTGCGGCGCTCGATGAGGATGTCGCCGGGGCGGACCTTGCCGTGCATCTCGACGAATTGCTGGTGGGAAATGAGGGCGTGGCCTTGGCGAGGGGCGCGCAGACGGGTGTCGCCGATGAGGGTCGAGACGCCGGAGCTGGCGCGGTAGTAGCCGGCGCCGGCGACGTCGCGCAGGGCATCGGCGCCGACGATGAGTTTGGTCGCGAGCCAGCCCGAGCGCGCGAGCGCGATACGCTTGCGCGCGTCGGCGAGCGCGGGGGCGAGGTTTGCCGGGGCGGGCGGGATGTCGGCGGGGAATTCGAGGGCGAGAGCGCGATCAAGCAGGCGACGGTATTCACGAATGGCGAGGGCGGCGCGGAGCGTGTCGTAGGTGCCGGGCGGCAGGTTCCAGCGGGGCTCGGCTTCGTTGAGTTTACGTTTGGCCTCGTCGGAATCAGCGAAGGCGGCGACGAAGCGCGCGGCGAGATCGTAGGAGAGAATGAGGGCGGTCGCATGGAGTCGCGCGGCGCGGGCGCGGGCGGGTCCGGGGACAAGCTGGGCGTGGCGCTCGTAGGTCCAGGCGGTGCGGAGGGTGGCGTCGCGGAGGGCGAGGAAGGTCGTGGTCAGGCGGCGGATTTCCTCGTCGTCGGCCTG
>JBEGTN010000065.1:0-7271 GCA_041179405.1 Verrucomicrobiota bacterium | reverse complement strand
CCGAAGGCTTTGGAGACGTTGGTAATTTCGAGAAAAGCCATGGCGTGGGTCAGACCGACTTGAAGCGCTGTTCGAGGAGGCTCATGAGGCGGTCGAGGATAAAGCCGACGACGCCGATGGTGATAATCGAGAGGATGATGTGCTCGTAGATGAGGGCGTTATACTCCTGCCAGAGGAAGCCGCCGACGCCGGGGCGGCCGGTGAGCATCTCGGCGGCGACGATCACGAGCCAGGCGATGCCGAGGGAGAGACGGAAGCCGGTGAACATGTAGGGCAGGGTCGCGGGCACCATGATCTTGAAGAGCATCTTGGTGCGTGAGAGCTTCAACACGCGACCGACGTTAAGATAATCCTGCGGTATGGCACGGACGCCCACGGCGGTGTTGAGCACGGTCGGCCACATGGCGCAGATCGCGATGGTGAAGAGCGCGCCGTTTTCGAGCGCCTGTTTGCCGGTGCTCAGAAAAAGGACCATGCCGAGCGGCAGCCAGGCCAGGGGCGACACAGGACGGAGCACCTGGACAATGGGATCAAACACACGGGCGAAGGTCTTGGAGAGACCGAGAAGAAAGCCGATGGGCGTGCCGACGATCAGCGCGATGACATAGCCCTTCACGACAAGGGTGAGCGAGTAGCCCACCAACCGCAGGATGCCCTGATCCTGTTCGCCGCGAATCGCCAGGGGCGCGATGACGTAAGGCTTGGCCACGGCCCAAGTCGCGGCCGGCGTGGGCAGCTCCTTCGCAACGGTGGCACTGAGCAGCGACCAAATGCCGAGGCACAAAAGGAGGCCGGTCAGCAAACTGGCAGTGTTGAGAAGAAAATTACGGAAGGTGGCGTTCATACGGCGAAAAAAAGCGGGAAACCTAATAAAAAATTAAAAGGGAGAGGCGGGCGGTGAATTCGATCCGCCTCTCCCGAGACGGTTAATGAGCGGCGCGGGAACTCAGCCCTTGCGCGAATGCACGTCGAAGCTCTTGGCGTAGGCCTCAAGATCACCGGCGGGGTCGAAGACCTTGCCATCGAACAATGTGACCGGGGAGTTGTCGGCGACACGATCGGTGACACCCAGCTCGGCCATGGCCTCGGAATAGATGTCCGGACGCATGACCTTGGCGACGATGCCCTTGTAATCCGGGGCGCCGGAAACCATGCCCCAGCGGCGGAACTGGGTGAGCCACCAGAGACCGAACTTCTCCTGCGGGAAGTTGCAGTTGCGCTTGGAGAAGTGCATGGGGAACTCGTCCTTCACCTTGCGGCCGTCACCGTAGTCGAGATCGCCCAGCAGACGTCCGAGCAGGATCTCCTTGGGGCAGTTGATGTAGTTGGGCTTGGATACGATCTCGCACTGCTCGGGGCGGTTGGCCATGTCGTCGAGCCAGATGGAGGCCTCGTGGATCGCCTTGAGGATGGCCTTGACCGTCTTCGGGTTCTTGGTCGCGAACTCCTCGGTGAAGGCGAGGACCTTCTCGGGGTGGTCCTTCCACATGTCCTGGGTGGTGACGGAGGTGAAGCCGATGCCGTCGGCGATGGCGCGGGCGTTCCAGGGTTCGCCGACACAGAAGCCGTCCATCTTGCCGATCTTCATGTTGGCCACCATCTGGGGCGGCGGGATGGTGATGAGATTGACATCCTTGTCGGGGTGAATGCCGCCGGCGCCGAGGTAATAACGCATCCACATCGCGTGGGTGCCGGGGGGGAAGGTCATGGCAAAGGTGAGCGGCTCGCCGAGGGATTTGGCGGAATCGACGAAGGGCTTGAGGGCCTTGGGGTCGGAGCCGACCTTGCCCTTGAGTTCGGACTTCAGGGAGATGGCCTGACCGTTGCGATTGAGCATCCAGGGGATGACCATGGGCTTCTTGGGCGCGCCGAGCAGACCCATGGTGGAGGCGAAAGGCATGCCGATGAGCATGTGGGTGGACTGGATGTCGCCGGAACTGAGCATGTCGCGGATAGCGGCCCAGCTCGCGCCCTTTTTCACCGTGGCGTTGATGCCGTATTTTTTGAAAAAGCCCTTTTCATGGGCGATCACGATGGGTGAACAGTCCGTGAGGGCGATGAATCCGAAGGAAACATTCGGCTGCTCGGGAGTATCGGCCGCTCCGGTGACGGAGGGCGCGGTTTGGGCGGCGGCGCGGCCGGACAGACCGGCGCCAAAAAGGGCGGCGGCTCCGAGGCCGGTGGCGGCGCGGGAGAGGAAACGGCGGCGATCCAGGGAACGCGGCGTGGAGGATTCAGGCGATGTAGGCATGGCGTGGTTCAGATGTTGAGTTATCAGACGGAAAGGGGGGAAACCTCGGCCTGACGCCGTAGCGCCTGGGTGTAGAGGTCGGAGCGGAATACGCGTTGGGCGAAAGCGGGCGGCACCACGGTCCCGGCGGGAATCAGGCCATGGCGCAAAAGACCATCGATGATCCATTGAGCCCGCATCGGAGTGGGTATGTTCGCCTCGTGGTCGTGGAAGCGGATGTAGTCGGTCGCTTCGCGCGAGCCTTGCCCCGCGCCGAGTGCGATCGGACCCAGCAACGCCGGAGAGAGCACGCGGGCCGGAAGATTGAGATATTCGGTGCGGGCAAGCAGTTTGATCAACTCAGGGCGGAACGCGGCGTCGCCACAAATGACGGCGGCCTCGGCCACGGCCGCCACCAAGGCGAGGTGCTCGGGCGAACGTGCAACAGCGAAATCCTCGCGCACCATCAGCACTTTTTCCGGATGCCCTTGAGCGAGATCGGCGGACACGGCCGCGATCCAGCCGGTCTTTTCGCTGACCGCGAGAGTGTTCCAAGGATCACCCACGCAGTAGCCGTCCACGGTTCCGGCGGCGAGATTCCGATGCAACTGCGGCGGCGGCACCACCACGATGCGCACATCTCTGTCGGGATCTATCTGGGCGCTCCGAAGCCAGTCACGCAGGATGATGTTCTGGGCCGAATGAGCCAGCACCACGCCAAGCACGAGCGGACGCTCATGGCGCGTGCGCACAATCTCGTCCCGCAGGGTCGAGGCGTCGCGAACCCCGCGTTTCCACAACTGCGCGGAGAGGGTGACGGCGTTGCCATGGGCGCTTAAAACACACGCGGTCAGGCAAGGGGTCGGCAGGCAACCCAAGCCCAGCGAAGTGGAGAGCACCATGGGGGCCACGGCGTGGGCGGCGTCGAGTTCACGATAAATTATTTTATCGCGAATGGTCGCCCAGCCCACCTCGCGGCTCAGCTCCACATCCAAACCGCGCTTGCGGAACAAACCGTGCTCGTGGGCCACGATCAACGGAGCCGCGTCCGTGAGCGGAATGAACCCCACCCGGAGACGTGCGCCCGACGGCGGAATGATGGCTGAACTGGATGGACGGACTGGCATTTTAGTTGTGATGCCACTTAGCCAAGCGCGTGCCATGCCAACGAGCTGGCCCCAAAAGTGCTGTTCAATGTTTTAATGTTATTGATGACCACCATTCATTCACGCGATCGCATCGACCAACCATGAACGATACTCTGGACAGCCGACAGATGCTCGCCTTCGCCACGCTGGCGCGTTGCAGCAGTTTCACCCAGACCGCGAAGGAGCTTCACCTGACCCAGTCCGCCATCAGCCACACCATCAAGTCGCTGGAGCAGGATGTGGGGGTGAGCCTTTTCGAACGGGTGGGGAAACGCGTCTTCCTTACGCAAGCAGGAGAACAGCTCCGGCCGGCCGCCGAACGGATACTGCGTGAAATGCACGACGCCCGCACCGCCATGGAAGAGGTCGGCATCTGGGGGCGCGGCCGGCTTCGCATCGGCGCAAGCGTCACCACCTGCCAGCATCCGCTCCCCACCGTGCTGCGCGAATTCCGCCAGAGCTTTCCCGACTGCGCGCTCCAGTTGCTGGCCGGCGACGGCCCCTACATGAGCAAACTGCTGCGGGAAAACCAGGTCGATCTCGCCCTCATGCTGGAGCCGGACAAGGACGAGGGTCTGGCCTTCCGCACCCTCTTCACCGACGAGCTTCAGGCGCTGGTGGCGCCGATGCACCCCTGGGTGGCGCTCGGTCGCGTGCCCCGCACCGACCTGGAGAAGGAGACCTTCATCGTCTATAACAAAGGCAGCTACACCCATCGCATGGTGGAGGATTACTTCAGGGTCGATGGTATCCATTTAAAAAATACAATGGAACTCGGCAGCATGGATGCGATGAAGGAACTGGCCAAGGTGGGCATGGGCGCGGCCCTGATGGCGCCGTGGGTGGCGCGCAAGGAACTGGCCGAGCGCTCGCTGATCGCGCTGCCGCTCGGTCCGCGAAAGCTGCGCCGCACCTGGGGCATCACACACTTGAAAGGACGCGTGCTCTCCCTCGCCGAGGAAACTTTCTTCGGTCTCTGCGAAGCCGTCGTGCAGGGGTTGACCTGAGTCCCGGCTGCCGCCGGCGGATTAAAAACCCAGCACCCAAAACCGGCCGAATGACACCTGCTGCACAGCGACGGCAGGCACCCAGCGCTCGGCAAACCGGGGCCCCCATGAATCACTGAAAGCCAGTTCACCCGTGGTCCGGTTGTAGCCGATCAACAGACACAGATGCGACGCCTGGGGATCGCGCGACAATCCCGCAGACGGACTTTTCCGCAGCGCCGCCCACTCCTTCAGCGCGGCCGTGGCTTCGGGCCTGGAATCGGAATAGGTATTGGCGAACTCGTTGAACTCCGGCGTCGAGGCGAGTGACCAGAGCACCGGGCGCCCCTCGTCGATGTATTTGGCCAGCGCGGCCGGCGCGGGCTCCACCCTGAACGACTCCAGACGCCGCCCCGCCTGGCGCACCGTCCGCCCGAGCGCGTCCACCAGCTCGTCTACATTCGTGCCGCCGCCGAACCCTGTCCCGCCCTGCGCCGCCAGCTCATACATGTCGGCGGGAATGCCGGCGTAACGCAGCATCCGCTCGAAGGTCGCGGGCACGCAGTAGCCCTTGGGCCCCTGGTTCACCATCGGTATTTGATCGATCACCACGTCTCCGTTTTCACGGCGGGTGACACGCGCCTTCAGTCGCTGACGAAGCTGGTCGTCGCTCAACCGCGACGCCGCCGACCGCGTCGAGGGGCGCACCCGAAGGGTCAACATTTGCTCAGAAAGCACCTGCAGCACCAAGACGTGGTCGCCGGCGCCAAAAACCGCGAGCTCGCCCGGATACTCCCGACGCAAGGCCGGGGTCAGCGCGAGCTCGGCGCCGGGCATCGCGGCCACAAGGGCCTTCCTCGCCGAGCTGAAATCACGCAGCATCACGGCCCCGAACTCGGCGATCTCGGCTTTGGATATCTCCGCACGCCTGCCCCGCCTCGCAAATGCCGGAAAATCACCACGATTGGTAAACATGACGGTGAAGTCCGCCAACCGACCATCCTCCGAACGCAGCGCCAGCATGTATGCAGGCACGCCCAGCACCGTCACCGCCGGACTCGCGTAGTAACGCCAGCTCTCCGCGCCAGAAGTCACACTCTCGGGCCGCAACCGCAACCGGGCCGCCACCGCAGCAGGCTCATCATCCCAGAGACTCCCATCGGCAAACAACTCCAGCCCCAGCGCCTCATTCACGGCCGCGACCCAACTTGCCGCCGCGTCATTCGCCCCGCCTCCCGGTCCTGCTTGCGCCGAAAGATATTCGATGTCTCCGGCGGAGAGCCGCGTGCGGGCCAGAGTAAACTCGCGACCATCGCCGCGACGGATGACCACACCGGCCGAATCCGTCCGGATCAACTCCGCCTCCACCGTGCGTCCGTCTACATCAGTCCATGTGCGCACCTTCGCCGCGCACAAACCGCTGCACACCATGGCGAAGAAAACCGCACTCAACATCACACGCGAAAACATCGGTCGTCGTTATCAGGAAAATCCGCCGCGTAAAAGGTTATCCACCCCGGCGACCTGCCCCGGCGTTTTTTTACCGACGCTCATTAACGGGCGCCGCCGCTGCGCCGTTGACACCCCGCCCGCCACGCCTCTCTAGTCTTACTTTTACGCGCCCCCCAAAGGGCAAAAAAACTCCTTCCCTAGACCCACACATACCATGGCCAAAGCCACCACCAAGAAACCCGCCGCGAAAGCTGCGCCCGCCAAGAAATCCGCTCCCGCCGCGAAGAAGTCCGGCAAGAGCCCCAAATACGTCTACACCTGGGGCGCCGGCAAAGCTGACGGCGACGGCTCCATGAAAGCCCTCCTCGGCGGCAAGGGCGCGAACCTCGCCGAGATGACCCGCATCGGTCTCCCGGTTCCTCCCGGCTTCACCATCACCACCGAGGTCTGCACCTACTACTACGCCAACAAAAAGACCTACCCGACCTCCCTCCAGGCCGAGATGGAAGCCGGCGTGAAGAACATGGAGAAGATCATGGGCACCACCTTCGGCGCCAAGACCGGCATGCCCCTCCTCGTGGCCGTGCGCTCCGGCGCCCGCGACTCCATGCCCGGCATGATGGACACCATCCTCAACCTCGGCCTCAACGACGAGACCGTGCTCGCCCTCGAGAAGGCCACCGGCAACGCCCGCTTCGCCTACGACTGCTACCGCCGCTTCATCCAGATGTATGGCGACGTCGTCATGGGCGTGCAGAAGCGCGAAGGCGAAGACCACGATCCCTTCGAGCACACCATCCACACCTTCAAGCATGATACCTACCACAAGGATATCATCGATTCCGATCTCACCGCCGCCGACCAGCAGGAGCTCATCAAGCGCTTCAAAGCCCTCGTCAAAGAGCGCACCGGAAAAGCCTTCCCTAACAACGCCTGGGACCAGCTCCGTGGCGCCGCCGGTGCCGTATTCAGTTCTTGGATGAACGACCGCGCCTGCGTCTATCGCCGCAAGTATAACATCCCCACCGAGTGGGGCACCGCCGTCAACGTCCAGGCCATGGTCTTCGGCAACACCGGTGACACCTCCGGCTCCGGCGTTGCCTTCACCCGCAACCCCGCCAACGGCACCAACGAGTTCTACGGCGAGTTCCTCGTCAACGCCCAGGGCGAAGACGTCGTCGCCGGCGTCCGCACCCCCGAGCCCGTGCTCAAGCTCAAGGACGTCATGCCCAAGAGCTACGCCGAGCTCCTCAAGGTCCGCTCCACCCTGGAAAAACACTTCAAGGACGTGCAGGACGTCGAGTTCACCATCCAGGACGGCAAGCTGTTCATGCTCCAGACCCGCAACGGCAAGCGCACCGCCGCCGCCGGCCTGAAGTTCGCCGCCGACATGGTCAAGGAAGGCCTCATCGACTGGGAGACCGCCGTGCTCCGCAACCCGGCCGACCAGCTCGA
>JBEGTN010000064.1:0-5289 GCA_041179405.1 Verrucomicrobiota bacterium | reverse complement strand
CCGATTCAGAAGGACCTCGTCACCGACCGCAGCGCGTTCGACAAGATCCAGCAGGCGGGTGGCTTTATCTCGGTCCGCACCGGCGCGGCGCCCGATGCCAATTCGATTCCCGTGCCCAAGGAGGACGCCGACCTCGCGATGGACGCCGCCCAGTGCATCGGCTGCGGCGCCTGCGTGGCCGCCTGCAAAAACGCCTCCGCCATGCTCTTCGTCGGCGCGAAGGTCGGCCACCTCGGCCTCATGCCGCAGGGCCAGCCCGAACGCGACAGCCGCGTGCTCGCCATGGTCGCGAAGATGGACGAGCTCGGCTTCGGCAACTGCACCAACCAATACGAGTGCTCCGCCGCCTGCCCGAAGACGATCAGCCACGATTTTATCGCTCGTCTCAACCGCGACTACATCTCCGCCACCTTCCGCCAGGCCTTCAAGCCCAAGAGCAACGCGTCCGGCGGCGGGGCCTGAGCCCGGTTGACGGTGCGCTGTCCTGTCCTGTCGTAGCGCAGACTTCCAGTCTGCTCAGATTCGGACATGCAGGCTGGAAGCCTGCGCTACGACGAGCGGCAAGCTCGGTTCAGTTGGCGCGTCAGGCCGCCGTGCCGGCTTCTTTGCGCGCTTTGATGCGTTTTTCGGCTTCGAGGATGATCGCCTCGCAGCCGAGGAATTTGTGATCGTCGAGCGTCAGACGCCGGCGGTTACCGTCCTGTTCGTAGATGGCGTAGGCGATGCCCTTGTTCTCCCACTTGCGGCGATCCATCTCCACGATCCACTCGAAGTTAACCCGCTCGCCGGAAGCGCCGGTGATCCATTCGCCTTCGGCCCGGACACTGCGGCGGTGATTCCAGACCACCCAGAGCGCAAACGTGAACGCTGCGATGATGAACACATAGCCCGGAATGCGCTGGCCTAGCAGGTCGCCGTCGGAGCGGTGTTTGGGCACTTTTACCTTCCAGCCCTCGGCATTGGCTTTGGCTTCCCAGGCTATGATGACCGCCGGGTCTTTTTCCGTGGTGGCCTGGCCGGCGGCGATCTTTTGCTCGGCGAGTGCCTTGAACACCACAAAGCGTTTCTCCTCGGCCGGCCACATCAGGTAGCCATCGGAAAGGAACCAGACCCCCGAACCGAAAAGCATGATGAACATGAAGGTCATGCGGCGGCGCCATTCCTTGGAAATCTTTGCGTGGACTTGCATAAGGCCCCAGCGAAGTCGGCTCAATCGGCGGACTCAATCCTTGTTGCGTAATTTCCCTCAACCTTCCCGTCGGCGTGTGCGATGGACCTCCGGGAACGCACGCCCCTCGTCCTCAAAACATCGCGATCGCCCGCGCACTTTCCAGCAACACCCACCCGAGACCACCCGCACCGGCGAGGGCGAGCAGGCCGCGCACGAGTTTTTGGCGGCGCAGCCGCTGGTCGTGCCGGTCGGGGTGCCGTGCTCCGTGGCAGCCGCTGGCGTCGATAAAGCTCACGAATTGGGCGTTGCGCAGGCGGGTGCGATGGATGCGCGCGTTATCCACCCGGCCCATGCGGACCGGAGGACGACGAAAGAGATTTAAGAGCGCGCGTAGCATCACCTGTAAAATTGCACTGAACTTGTCGTGAGATTGGAGTGGTTTATTCAAGGGAAAACCCGCTAGAAAACACGTTTTTCACACGTCATTAGCCTTCCTGCGCCTTTCCGTTTACTTTCTACTTTTCCAACCATGCATCACTTCCGCTACGCCGGCCCGAATCTCCACTGCGAGTCTGTTGACCTCGCCGAAATCGCCCGCCTCTACGGCACACCGACTTACGTCTACAGCGCCGCCACCATGGCCGACAACTACACCCGGCTTGCGAGCGGCCTCGCCGGTCTCGATCTCCAAATCTGCTACGCGATGAAGGCCAACTCATCCCTCGCGATCCTGCGCCACTTCGCCAACCTCGGCGCGGCTTTCGATCTCGTGAGCGGTGGCGAGGTTCGCCGCGTGCTCGCCGCCGGGGCGAACATCAAGAGCAGCGTCTTCGCCGGCGTCGGCAAGACCGAGGCCGAGATCAAGCTCGCCCTCGAAAACGGTATCTTCGCTTTCCACGTGGAGAGCGAGCCCGAGATCGCCCGCATCAACCACGTCGCCGGCAAGCTCGGCGTGAAGGCGCCCATCGCCATACGCATCAACCCCGATGTGGACGCCCACACCCACGCCAAGATCACCACCGGCAAGTCCGATAACAAGTTCGGCATCCCGCTTACCCAAGCCGCCGCCGCCTACGAGGCCGCCGCGCGTTATCCCAACATTCTCATCAAGGGCGCGCAGATGCACATCGGCTCGCAGCTCACCAGCCTCGCCCCCTTCGTCGAGGCGGTGAAAAAAGTCGCGCCCTTCGTCGCCGAATTGAAGGCCAAGTATGGCATCACCTACTGGTCCATCGGCGGCGGCATCGGCATCATCTACAAAGACGCCCTCGCCAGCGGCGACCCCGCCTGGTGGAGCGCCCAGCCCGCCGAGACCCGCCCCCTTACTCCCGAGGCTTACGGCGAAGCCCTGAAGCCGCTGCTCGCGCCCCTCGGCCTCAAGATCCTGCTCGAACCCGGCCGCTACCTCGTGGGCAACGCCGGCGTGCTCCTCACCCGCGTCGAGTTCCTGAAGCGCGGTAAGGGGAAGAGTTTCCTCATCGTGGACGCCGCGATGAACGACCTCGTGCGCCCCGCGATGTATGACAGTTACCACGAGATCGTGCCCCTGCGCCGCGACACCACCCGCGCCGCGCTCACCGCCGACGTCGTCGGTCCGGTGTGCGAGAGCGGCGACTGTTTCGCGAAGGACCGCACCTTGCAGGAAGTGGGCGAAGGCGAGTTCATCGCCCTGATGAGCGCGGGAGCCTACGGTTTCACGATGTCGAGCCGCTACAACACCCGCAACCTCACCGCCGAGGTCTTGGTGCAAGGTGCCGCGAGCGACCTCATCAACGTCCGCGAAACCTTCGAGCAACAGATCCAGAACGAGAAGCTGCCGGCGTTTCTGACGAAGTAAGCGGTCGCCGCTAATTTATCCGTATGAGCCTGCCTGTAGAAACATCCTCTGCTGGCAGGCGAAACTGGAGCGCGTTCGCTGGGTGGGTTTGGATCGCGCTGCTGGTGGTTTGCTATGTGTTAGCGGTTTATAAATCAAATCCGCGTGACGCGCTAGATCTGGGAGAAGCTGCGTTTACCTCTGTGATGGTGCTCGGGATTGCATGTGTGGGGCTGATTCCCGCTACGGCGGTTTACTGGTTCGCGAAAGGAGTTTCCGGTCTTTATTTGAAGCGCTCTAACAAGGGCGCTCCGTGGATTCGTTTGAGTGTTTTGGTCCTTTGCCTTGGGGGCATCGCAAAGTGGCCAAAAACTATCACGCCATATAATCCGATTACACCCGCATCCGAGCCTGTTTACCTGGCACTTGCTGCTGCGGCGCGCGAGCACCTCAGCGGACCAAATTCCGGAACGTGGTTATCTCTCGATCCGAGTTCTCGTGAATATCTAGAATCCAAGGTTCCCGGTGCTGTTCGGAAGCAGCTTGAGCAAATGGTGCCCGTTTACTGGCCAAGGTTTCTTCTCCATATATGGATTGATGGAGATTGTGTGGTTCTTGATCGTGGTTCGGGCATGCTCGGTAGGGTTGGAGTGCGAATCTATGATCGTGGGTCGGTTGTATTGTATTCAGCAGACGAACTTCGAAAGAACTCGTATTTGCCTGATCAAAAACGAATCACCGACCGCGTTTGGTTTTTTAGGTCCGACTAGCTAGATCTCACAGGTTGGGCTAAACTTCCGGGCACGGGCGGGTTGAGGGTTGTGTTTGGCTGCGGCTGATGCGGACTTGCGTCATTCCTATGTCCTACGATCCCGCCTCCAACTCGCCGGAGCCCGTCTCCGTTCCGTCCTCGATCGAAGAACTTCGTGAATCCGCTCCGCCGACGGAAAACTTGATGCTTGGCGTGCTTGCCGGGGTCGGGGCCATGTTGGTCGGCACGACCATTTGGGTCACCGTCACGGTCCTCTCCAACTTTCAAATCGGCTACATGGCCGTGGGTGTGGGTTTCCTGGTCGGCATTGCGATGCGCTTTGCCGGGCGCGGCTATGGCCAGCCTTTTCACGCCATCGGCGCGGTGCTCGCGCTCCTTGGTTGCGCCTTGGGCAACCTTTTCACCGGTTGCGAACTGATCGCGATGTCCAATGAGGTCAGCTTCTTCTCGGTGGTCGGCGGCTTGGATATGGAAAGCGCCACTGGCATCATGGGCGCGATGTTCAGCCCGATGGATGTCCTCTTCTACGCCCTCGCCGCCATGGCCGGCTGGAAATACTCCGTGGTCCAAAGCTCGTAAGGCACTCGGCTCCGACTCCTCAGCCGTTTTCTCTTTGCGCCTTCGACGCTTTTTGCGGCCAATCATGCATGAATATCGTCGTCATCGGGGCCGGGGCGTGGGGAACGGCTTTTGCGCTCCATCTTTCGCGGCTGGGGCACACCGTCACGCTGGCCCCGCGTCGCTTTGAGCAGGCCCTCACGCTCGCATCGACGCGCGAGAATAACGACTACCTGCCGGGCTTCCTTCTCCCTCAATCCATCCAGATCGCGCACGAGTTGGCCCCGGTGTTGATGGAGGCCGAACTCGTGGTGCTGGCCTGTCCTTCCCAAGTCTTGCGCGAGACGTGCGGCCGCATGGCGGCGGGGCTCGCGCAGGCGACGCAGCTCAGGCTCGTCGTCTCGCTCGCCAAGGGCCTCGAACTCGGCACTCACCTGCGTCCAACCGAGGTGATGGCCGCCCTGTTGCCCGGCCGCGCGGTCGGCTGCCTCACCGGGCCGACCAACGCCGCCGAGGTGGCCGCCGGCAAACCGTGCGCGATGGTCCTCGCCGCCACCGGCGTGGACGAGGCTTACCTCGCCACGGTGCAGGCCGCGTTGAGCGGACCGGGCTTGCGCGTGTATCGGGGTGACGATGTCGCCGGGGTGGAGTTCGGCGGCTGTTTGAAAAACGTCTATGCCATCGCTGCCGGATGTTGCGACGGGCTCCGGCTCGGCGACAACGCCAAGGCGGCGCTACTCACCCGCGCGCTGGCCGAGATGGTGCGCGTGGGCGTGGCGCTGGGCGCGAAGGCCGAGACTTTTTACGGTCTCGGCGGCTTCGGTGACCTGGTGGCGACGTGCAACGGCCCCTGGTCGCGCAACCGCACCTTTGGCCAGCATCTCGGCGAAGGGCAAAAAGCCTCAGATCTCATTGCCGCGAGCAAGAGCGTGGTGGAAGGCTACCGCACGACGGAGAGTTTTCACGGTCTCT
>JBEGTN010000063.1:0-4965 GCA_041179405.1 Verrucomicrobiota bacterium | reverse complement strand
CGTGTAATCCGCGTAATCCGCGGTCGGTTTGAACTGCCGTTTCTGGGTTAATCCGTGTTCATCCGTGGTTGGCGTTTCGTTTCGGGGCACTTTCTTTCAAGCCGGTCTGTCGAGTGTAGCCGCGCCCGGCACGGGCGTGTTCTGGAAGGGGGTAGAACGGAACGGGGAAACGGCCGACACGGCCGTTACTACATGGGTGCCCCGAGTGTCGGGGGTGCGCGGCTTGGCGGGCGCTTTTTACGGGGCTGTGGCGCGCAAGCGGGCGAGGAGGCGGTCGCCGGTGAAGGGGATCGTCACGCGGACGGTTTCGGAATCGAGCACTTGCACGAGTTGGAAGCCGTTCAGGTAGGGCCCGACGCTGAATTGGAGCGTGCCGGTGGCGCTCACCGTCGGGGCGAACTTCACGTAGGCGATGCCTTCGGCACCGGCGGCGAAGGCGTCGCGGAAGGTGTTGCCGCCCGAGGTGGTGGTGAACTTGGTGCCGCCTCCGTTGGAAGCGCCAAGCGTGATCGTGGACGTCTGGTTGTCCACGTCGCCGTGGGCGTAAACGTAGAGCTGGTAGGTGCCCTGTGGCAGGCTGGTCACCGTCACCGTGTAGGTGTTGCCGAAGAGGTAGTCTTGCATGAGCAGCGCGGGGTTCGGGGTGCCGAAGGATGCGCCGGTGTTGTTCCACTGGCTGAAGCCGCCGCTTGAGGTGATCGCGACGCCGGTGGTGGTGGCGACGCCGGTGGAGTCGGCGATGTTGGCGAGGGCGTTGGTGCCGCCGGAGACGAAGCTGTTCCAGGTCGTGCCGCTGCCGGGGGCCACCGCGAGGCCGGTGTAGTTGTTGGCGACGAGGGTGTTGATATCGACGTTGTAGCCCTGCCCGAACGAGGAGATGACATCGATCTCGGCATTCACGCCGTCGGTGAGCACGGTCCAGCTCTGGAGGTCGGCGGAGGTCTCGACCGTCGTGGTCACGGAGGCGGCCGCGACGGTGCGTTTATACTCCACTACGAGGTGTTTGCCGGTCACGTCCTCGGTGACGGTCGCGGTGGGCAAGAGGCCGATATTGGTCACGGTGGGGTTGCCGCCGAGCACGTATTCGAGCAGGTTGGGAACGCCATCGCCATCGTTGTCCGCGCTGGCGAAGCCGGGGACGGAGGCGTCGAGGCCGAAGCCGTTGGCCCAAGCCGCGAAAGGCGTGAGCACGGTGAGGGTCGCCGAGGCGGAGGGCGTGCTGCCGACCCCATTGGTCACGACGCAGTTGTAGGAGCCGGTGTCGGTGAGCTGGGCGGAGGTGATGGTGTAGGAGCTGCCGGTCGCGCCGGAGATCGGAGTGGTGCCTTTGCGCCACTGGTAGGTGAGGGTCGGAGTGCCGGAGGCCCCGACCAAGAAGGTGACGGATTGTCCGATGGCGACAGTCTGGGGAAGCGGATCGGTGACGATGGAGGGCGCGACGTCAGGCGTGAGGGTCGGCAGCCAACCGTTGAGGGCGAAGTAGGAATGCCCAAAGATCGCGGCCAAGGTGTAGTCGGCGGGATTGACGGTGACGGCCACGCGGTTGGCCGAGCCGGTGCCCAAAGCGAGCAAGGCATCCGTGGGGGCCATCGTGCTGGTGGTGTAGTCGGGGTCGATGGTGTTGAGCCAGTAGGCGCCGGCGGACTGACGCTGAGCCGGAGTCGTCGCGGCACCGCCTGCGATCAGGGTGTTGCCATACTCGCGGGCACGCATGGTGTTTTCGCGGCCATCCCACTCGGACCAGGCCTTGGTGCTGAGCTGGGTGTCGAGCTGGCAGTTGATGATGGCGACCATGCCGTCCTGACGCCACGGACGGCAGAAGGTGGTGTTTCCCGCGCCGACGTTGTAGGGATATCCGTTGGCGATGAGGGCGCGGGGGAAGCGGCAGTTCAGGAACACCTCGCCATAGGGTTGGGCGTAGGGCGTGCTGGGCGCGCAGATCGGGCCGCCGGAGTCGCGGATTTCGACGATGTCGCAGTTGTCGAAAACGGCGAGAGCATCGCCGTAAATGAAGTCCACGCTGCCCCATATCTCGGTATTATAGAAGTAGGCGATGCCGGAAATGGTGTAGAGCGTGTCCTGGCCGCCCTTGATGAACACGTTGTCGAAGACCAGGCGCAGGCCGGTCGAGGCGACGGTCTGGATGGGGCCGGCGAAGGCGGGCGCGGCGGGGTTGGTGCCGCCGGCCAGGCTGGGCTGGGCGATGTAAACTTCGTCGTCCACGGTGAGGTTGCGCACGGTGACGTCGTTGCTGTCGATGCGGAGGGTGCCCAGGCCGCGACCGTTGCCGGCGTAAACCTCGGCGGCGTAGAGGTAGAGGATCTTCACGTCCTGGCGGCGCGCGCCGTCGCCAAGGAGGGTCACGAAGTTGCGGTTTTGGGCGAAGTAAACGAGGTCGCGATAGACGCCGGGCCGAACGCGGATGGTGCGCGGCAGGGTGTTGTTTTGCGGAATCCAGTCGGCGGCGCCCTGGATGGTCGCGAAGTCGCCGGTGCCGTCGAGGCCGACAGTGACCTCGACGGGGCCGGTGGTGGTGGTCGGCG
The DNA here is from genome assembly GCA_041179405.1 of Verrucomicrobiota bacterium. Taxonomy (GTDB): domain Bacteria; phylum Verrucomicrobiota; class Verrucomicrobiia; order Opitutales; family Opitutaceae; genus IMCC26134_A. Next base: position 2,422 of record JBEGTN010000063.1, on the reverse strand, counting down.
TGGCGGGGCCGGAAGCCTTGGTGGAGAAGCGCCAGGCGGTCGGATCAGTGATGGCGGGGACGGCGGCGTTGCTCGAATCGAGGAGGAAGCCGGAGTCCATCGTCACGTAATAGGTTTTCCCATACGCGAGGCGCTGGGCGGCGGGGAGGGTGAACCAGACTTCGTTGCCGTAGATTGCGACGGGCATGTAATAGGTCGCCTTGCCTTGGAGGGTCTGGGTGGCGCCGTTGACGATGGTGGCGCTGAAGAGCGTGTAGGTGACGAGGGCGGAGCGGTCGATGGTGGCGACGACCGCGTCGTTGGCGGCGTCGCGGATGCGCAACGCGCCGCTCAGGCCCAGCTTGGGCGCGCTGGGGAAGACGAGGCGGAGCTGCTGGTCGATGGCGAGGTTGGTGGCGTTGTTGCCGGGGGCGAAGGTCACGCTCTGCGTGCTGGCGACGCCGATATAGACGGGTGCGCTGGTGACCGAGCCGGCGGTGTTGGAGACGGTGACGGTGTAGTAGCCGGACTGCGCGATGGTGAAAGCGCTCACGGCGAGGGAGGCGGTGGTGGCACCGGAGACGACGCCACCATTGGTGAGGGTGGTGCCGTCGCGTTTCCACACGTAGGTGATCGGCTGGGGCGAGCCTGCGCCGGCGGTGGCGGTGACAGAGATCGTAGCGCTTGCGCCGGAGGTAATAATGGCGGTGGCCGGAGGGGTGATGATGACCGGCGCGATGACGAGGGTGGCGGTGGCGCTGGTCACGGAGCTGACGGCGTTGGTGACGACGACGCGGTAGTAGCCGGCGTCGGCGGTGGTGAGGGCGGCGAGATTAAGCACCGAGGAGGTGGCGCCGGAGATGTCTGTGAAATCGACGTTGTTGAGGCTCTTTTTCCACTGGAAGGTGAGGGGGGCGGTGCCGTTGGCGGAGACGGAGAAGGAAGTCGCGCCAGCCGTGGTCGCGGTGACGGAGACGGGATCGGCGACGATGCTGGGGGCGACGGCACCGCTGGTGATGGTGACGATCGTAGCCGTGCTGGTGGACGAGCCACCGGGGTTGGTGACGACGAGGTCGTAGCTGCCGTTATCGGACGTGGAGATGCCGGAGAGGGTGAGCGAGGGGGAGGTGACGCCCGAGTAGGTGGAGCCGGTGCCGCTGGCACCGTTGGTCAGCGGGGTGCCGCCCTTGCGCCATTGGTAGGTGAGCGTGCCGTCGCCGGTGGAGGTCGTCGTCAAGGTGAGGTCGCCGCCGGCGGTGGCGGTGGTGCTGGACGGGGGTTGGAGGGTGAAGACGGGCACGGGATACGGCATCAGCTGGAAGCCGTTGGAGTAGTCCACGCCGGTGGGGTTTTTGCTGGTGCGAAAGGAGATCGAGCCGGTGGCGTCCACCACGGAGTCCAAGCGGCCCCAGGTGGTGGTGTCGGTCGCGGTGCTGGCGACGTTGGCTGCCGCAGGCGTGTTCGGTGCGTAGGTGGAGCCGGTGAGGACAAAGACGTTTCCGGAGTTGCCGCCGCGCGTCTCGACGAAGGTGGTGGCGGTGCCGTTGCCGCCGGGGACGTTGGCGGCGTTAAGGGTGAAGCGAGCGCCTTGCCCGGCGGAGGTGGTCGAGGCGTAGCAATAGAGGTAGTAGCGTTGTCCGATGGTGAGGCCTGAGACGGTGTGAACGATCATCTCCGCGCCGTTGTAGATGCGCCAGGCACCGTCCATAAGGCCGTTGGGGCCGAGGACGGTGTTACCGCCTGCGCCCGTGCTGGGCTCGGTGCGGGTGGAACTACTATCCAAGGATATGACGTCGATCGCAGTGGTGAGAGTCGCGACCGCTGCCGTGCCGGTGGCGGAGGTGAGGGAAATGTTGTTGGCGGAATTACAGACCTTTAACCCGAGGGTAGCGGTGCTGTTGGCACCGGTGGGAATGAGAGGGTTGGGGCGCTGGATGATGTTCCAGGTCGTGCCCGCCACGGGCGCGGCGGCGGAGTAGGCCCAGCCGGAGCCGGGGGCGGCGATGGTGGTCGTGGTGGCGGCGGTCGGCGTGGTGCCTGAGGTCACCTGCGCGGTGGAGAGGGTGACGAAGATCGCGGGGGCGGATTGGGCGCGGAGGGCGGTCGCCCCTGATAATGCCAGGGCCAGCGAGCCTAGGCTGAGAAGGGTTTTGAGACGGGTATTCATGAAGAATGGATAGGGCGAAGCAGCTGCCGGTGGGGTTGGTGGGGCGGGGAGGGTGGACCGGGCAGGCGATCAACCGGGAAAGGGACAATTTTCTCGTCCAGTAAGATTGGGAATCTGCGCCGCGTTCCCATCGTTGCGCAACCGGAGTAATCGGCGTGCGCATTGTTGCCCGTCGCGTTTGGGTGCGACTTTTGCGCTGCTCAAGTCAGTTCTCCGATGTAGCGAGGGGCGCAGCTTGCCTGCGACCGGGATGGTGATCGGTGCCTGTCCGCCTTC
>JBEGTN010000062.1:0-2746 GCA_041179405.1 Verrucomicrobiota bacterium | reverse complement strand
CGGCGGCGCGACCCTCGGCCCGATCAGCGAAGCCTTCCTGACCATCCTCGACGACGACACCCTCGCGGCCGCCCTAGCCGCCTGGCGCACCGCCCGCTTCGGTGCCAACGCCGGCAACGCCGTCATCTCCGGCAACACCGCTGACCCCGACGCGGACGGTCGCCCCAACCTCCTCGAATACGCCCTCAACACCGACCCCGGAACTCCAGACGCCGGCCCCGTCCTCGGCACGACCGCAACCGGTCCCGCCAATCTGCAACTCACCTTTCAACGCATCGCATCCCCCGCGCTCAGTTACACCGTCGAGTCCAGCAATGACCTCGTCACTTGGGACCCGACGCCCGTCTGGACCAGCACCGGCGCGCAAAACCTCGCCGGCCCTGTCACCGTTACCGACCCCACCGACCTGGCCACGACGCCCCGCCGCTTTCTCCGCCTCCGCGTCACGGCTCCGTAAGTGAAATAGCTGCAGAACGACCCAATCTCAGAGTTTTCACCACAGAGGCACGGAGGCACAGAGTGAGGAAGTCGCATCAAAACCCTGTCCGACCTCTGCGTCTCTGTGCCTCTGTGGTAAATTTCCGTCTCCGGTATCCGCCTCTACCCCGTCCTCAACTGATCAACAACAGCCGTGCCGCCTGCCCGGGCTGCGTATCCGGTGCGCGGTGGATACACGGCGGCACCGGACTGCCAGGGTAATCGACCGCGATCCGCCACAGATTCCCCACCCCGAACGAATACGGCCGCGCCCCCGCCACCGGCGCGTAGTGCAGATCGTAGCAATTCTCGTTCAAAAACTCGCGAAACTCCGTCTCATCCGTTCCGCCAAAAAGCTTCCACAACTCCGCCCGTGTTTCCGGTAAATCCACTCTCCGCATGGCGTCCTCATTGGCCAGGCCTTCACTCGACGGACCATGGTAAGTGCAAAGCCATGTCGCGGCCGCAATCGGGGCGCTGTCGGCATGGTAAGAAAACACATCCGTGACCACCGGCCCTGCCTCCTCGTCGCGCGGATATCCGTGGATGCAGTTTAAAACCGGATCGAGCTCGTGCGCCTTCAGCATCCGTAAATCCCCCAACATCACTTCCACCGCCAAACGCCCCGCCGCGCTCAAAGGCAGCGCCCGCAAACGAGCTTCGTCGAGGACTGTGATCGCCTCCCCTTCGCCATCTCCAAGCAAAACTACCACCTCGGAAAAATCCCCTTCCAGCACCCGAGGCCAGCATAGCGCATTCACCCCCGCTTCAAACGGTGTGTTCAGCAGTTCCTGAAAACTGTTAACCAGCTTGCAACGGGGTGAGACTAGCGCGTCCGATAACGAAGACATCCGTTAAAGTTCGCGAGATTGCCGGCCTGGACGCAAGAAACCGTCTCAAAGCGCCATTAAAATCTGAACTCAACCGCACCCGGAAAATAATCGCCCCCGAGATGCTGCAAGCAAATCTACCGCCCAACACACTGAGAGTGCATCGGTCCCAGCCGATCTCTATACGGAAACAATAGCTGACATTAGACCTCACCACTGCTGGCGCGAACCGAGTCCGACTGAACGGAAAATCCCCTGCCAGCGGCATCGAATCGCCGGTTGTGTATAGCCTGGATCTATCGGTTCCGTTAATACCACGAATGTCATTTGCTTATGTCGTGCCTATAATTGGAATAATCACCCTGAAATTGTAGCTTGATTACCCTGAACGGCTGCGAACGCTTCTGCGCTCGTGCCCACAAGGGCCAAGCCCGACTTAATCGACCCATGAGTTTTGCCACTACTTCCCGCCGTCTGGCGACCGTTCTCGCGGTCGCGTCATTGCCGTTTTTCACCAGCGGCTGGCTCTCCGGACCTCAATCCACCTTCGAGACCAAAGGGCCGGTCGCCCGATCCCAGCTCGATGTGTTCTACGTCACGCTCTGGGTGACGATGATCGTCTTCGTGCTCGTCGCCGGAGTGCTCGCCTACGCCACCTTGAAATTCAAGGCGCGTAAGGACGACGTCAATAAACCCATCCCGCCGCAAGGTCACGGCAACCCCTTTGTTGAACTTGGCCTGATCGCCCTCTCGATCGGTGCGCTTGTCGTCATCGCGGTTCCCACTCTCCGCGCGATTTGGTATACCTACGACGTGCCCGAGGCCGAGCGCGCCAACGCCTACGAGGTCACCGCCCAAGGTCTTCAGTGGTGGTTCCGTTTTGAATACCCCTCCGAGCAGATCGACGGCACCGGCAATCTGGTCAACGCCAACGAACTCGTGATCCCCGCCGGTCGTCCCGTCCGGGTCAATCTTCGCACCGCCGACGTCATCCACGCTTTCTGGGTGCCGAAGCTCGCGGGCAAGGTCGATATGATGCCCAATCGCGGCAATCACCTTTGGCTGATGGCCGATGAGCCGGGATATTTCTGGGGACAATGCGCCGAATTCTGCGGCGAAGACCACGCCGTGATGCGCTTCCGTGTCATCGCCTTGGCGCCAGATGATTTCAATCGCTGGCTGGCTAATCAAAAGGCCGCCGCCCGCACCGTGGCAGTCGTGCCCGAGCAGATCAAGCTGAGTGCCGCGGGCTACGTCCCTCTCGTCAACCCCAAGCCCAACTCGCCGGGTTACACCGCAGAGTTCGATGCCGATCCATTTGGCGGTTGGAAACGTATGCAAAAAGTCGAAGAGGGCGAGGATGTCGCTCTCGCCCTGGCCGGACGTGCGCTCTTTAAGGAAAAAAACTGCATTACCTGTCATACCGTTCGCGGCCACGA
>JBEGTN010000061.1:0-4900 GCA_041179405.1 Verrucomicrobiota bacterium | reverse complement strand
CGCCGAGATGGCTGATCATCGGCAGCGAACGATGGGCGGGATCGCCGTGGTGGACATTGCCCTCACGGGCGAGGGTGGGGCTGGCGGCGTTTGCGCAGTATTGGTTGAGATGGTCGCAGAGGTGTCCGCTCCAGATGAGATGGCCGCCGAGGTCGCGGTGGGTGAAGGAGACGACGTCGATGGCCTTGTCGGCGAGCAGGGCGAGCGGGATGATGAGCCCCTCGTTGCCCTGGCCGCCGGTGACGGTGCCGCGAATGAGACCCTGGCGAAAGAGTTCCAGGATGCGGTTGTCGGCGGTGCGCGACAGGAACATCCAGGAGTAGATGCGTAGCAGAGCCTCGGCCGTGGGGACGGGGGAGAGCTCGGCGGCCGCTAAATCACGGTTCGCGAGGCAGGGAGGTGGGGGCGGGAAAGACGAGGCCACGCGTCGAAAGTGCGGGCTGGCGCAAGCAGGGCAAGCCCATGCCGCGTGGACGCCGACTATCTGAAGGGATCGGAAAGGTGATACATCATCCAGTAAATGAGCACCGTGAGTCCTGCGGTTAGGGTTGGGGCGATCACCACGCCGGGTATCTCGGAGGGCAGGCAGCAGTAGGCCAAAACGGCCGGCACATTCAGGAGGAGGGTGATAATGAGGAACCTCCGGTTGCGCCTGGAGCGCGGGCCGGGGGGGATCTTGTAAGGATCGAAGTCCTCCCTGACGCCTTGGTGATAGGCGTTTTGTTTGAGCATTTGCTCGACCCGCACCGGCGGATGGGCCGCCTCCAGATCGCTGATACGGGGAGCGGTTGGCGGGGGCGGCGCGAGTTCGATCTGTTCCGGGTCAGAGCGTTTAAAAGGAGACCGGGTGAGACCTTTAAAGGGCGTGGCGCTGAGCGCCTTGAACGGACTGGCGCTAAAGGTCTTGAACGGGCTGGTCGTCCGCCAGGCGGGGGCGCTGTTGGACTTGAACAGCTCGGCGCGCAGCTCGGGCATTTCCTGGATGAGCATCCAGATCGCATCGACTGGTTCGGTGGGACGGGCGGGGGTGGCAGGACTGATCTTTGCGTCATCCGCTTTCTGTCGCAGCACCGCCATGGAGTGAGGGCCGGTGACCTCGTGATCTTCAATTAGGAAATAATTCGGGCTCATGCGGCTTTACTCAATGCAACGCCGATTCAAATTCATTTTACGACAAATGCGAAGACGAACCTTTCGTTATTTCTAAACGATCCTCGGGATTTCTTAGATGCAGCCGTCTGGCTTTGCGCAGGGGGCGAAACGGAGCGGACGGATCGCTCCGCTTCGCGGCGCAGCCGGACGGCGGCTCAAGATTCGATTTTCTGGACGCGAGGGATGTGGCGGCCGCCTTCAAAAGGCGTGGCGAGCCAGGTGCGGACGATCTTGAAGGCCTCCTCCTGGGTGACGGTGCGCTCGCCCAGGGAAAGGACGTTGGCGTCGTTGTGGGAGCGGTTCCAGATGGCGACCTGTTCGTTCCAGCAGAGGCCGCAGCGCACGCCTTTGACCTTGTTGGCGACGATGGCTTCTCCGTTGCCGGAGCCGCCGAGGACGATGCCGCGTTGAAACTCGCCACGGGCGACGGCTTCGGCGGTGGGGCGAATCCAGTCCGGGTAGTCGCAGGAGGCATCGGAGTAGGTGCCGAAATCCTTCACGGTGTGCCCTTCGGCGAGGAGCATGGCCTTGATGGCCTCCTTGTATTTGTAGCCGGCGTGGTCGGATCCGATCGCGATAGTGTAGGTTGCAGTGGACATGGAGTAAGAGGAGAGCCGTTTTGCGTATAAATCTGCGGAAGGACACGCAAAAAGCGGCGTATGCGGCCTGGGCTGACGAAAAACTTTTTAACGAGCGGATGACATGCCGGTGTTTTCGCTGGCTGACTCTGGCGCGATACGCGGCCGCCCTCGATGGTTTTAAACGGCAAATCCAGGTGTTTATTTCCCTTTACGAGCCGCCGCCTGCGATGCGCAGTGGATTGAGCTTCATCCACACCTTCCCATGAAAAAACCTCGGACACTCCTGGTCGTTCCCCTTTTGTTTCTGGTCGCGTGTTCCAAGCCCGGTCCCGGCGACGCCGCATCGGCACCCGCGCCGGAACCGAAACGGAATCTGTCCGAGTCCTTGGGATTTGCCTCGGAGAACGATATCTTCGCGCAAAAGCCGGCAGGTTCGAATCCGGCGATCAGCCCCACCGCCGGCTCTCCGGTGCAGCGCACCCTGACCAGCGCTGACGGACGCAAGCTCGAGGCCGTTTTGATTTCGCGCACGGACGTAGCGGTAAAAGTCCGCCGCGTAGCGGATTCGGCCGAGTTCTCCATTCCCTTGGAGAAGCTCTCGGCCGCCGATCAGATTTTCATTAAACAGAGCGCCATACCCGTCACGACGGCGCGCTGAGGGAGGGCGTCTGGCGGGCGGCTTGCAGCAGCGGGCGCACTCGCGAGCCCAGCAACTCGATGGCCCGCAACATGAGCGGGTGGGGCAGGGAGGCCACGCTCATCTGGAAGCTCACGCGATCCACCCCGCCCAGCGCTTCGCTGACGGCGAGGATCTTCGCCGCCACGCCCGCAGGGTCGCCGATTAACAGCGCGCCGGTCGGGCCGCGCAACGCATCGTAGTGCGCACGCGTGACTGGCGGCCAGCCGCGCTCGCGGCCGATCTCGGTGAAGGCGCGCGCGTAGCCCGGAAAAAACTCGTCGGCCGCCTTCTGCGTGGTGTCGGCCACATAGCCGAGCATGTGCAGGCCGACGCGCAGCTTGTCCGGCGCGTGGCCGGCCTTGAGACCGGCCCGGCGGTAGAGATCGACCAGCGGGCGAAAGCGATGCGGCTCCCCGCCGATGATGGCGACCATCAGCGGCAGGCCCAGTTCACCGGCGCGGATAAACGATGCCGGCGTGCCGCCCACGCCCAGCCAGATGGGCAAACGCTCTTGAAGCGGGCGTGGATAAACTCCCTGCCCCTCCAGGGCGGCACGATGCCGGCCCGACCAGTGGACCTGCGTTTGCTCGCGGATTTTCAGCAGCAGCTCGAGTTTTTCGGCAAAAAGGGAATCGTAGTCGTCGAGCGCCAGACCGAAGAGCGGGTAGGCCTCGATGAAGGAGCCCCGCCCCGCCACGATCTCCGCCCGTCCGTGCGAGATCAGGTCGAGGGTGGCGAATTGTTGGAAAACCCGCACCGGATCGTCCGCGCTGAGCACGGTGACGGCGCTGGTGAGGCGGATGTTTTTACTCCTCGCCGCCGCCGCTCCCAGGATGACCGAAGGGGCCGCGTCGAGGAAATCGTGCCGGTGGTGCTCGCCGATGCCGAAGACATCGAGCCCGCATTGATCCGCGAGCGCGACCTCCTCGAGCAGGTGGGTAAAACGCTCGACGGGCGTCGGTGCGATGCCGGATACCGGATCGGATCGGACGGCGACAAAACTATCGAGGCCAAGTTGCATAGGCGGGCGAGCGGGCGTGTGGGTGGTTGCGGCTTGGATTGACGAGGCAAGGCGCCGGGGCTGGGGCACTCAGGCCTTTGCGAAATGGGCGGAGAGATCGAGGCCCTCGCCGGCCAGGATGGATTTGAGCATATCCCGGCTCTTCAGCACCGCGACATCCTTGCCGAGATGCCAGGCGAGCTCGTGCTCCGGTTCGTTCAGCTCCATGAAGATTTTTGCCTGGGGCGCGAGCTGGCGGATGCGGTGGACGCAGTGCAGGGTTTTCAGGTCGGGATCGACAAACCGGATATTGGCAAAAACGAAGACGTAGGCGGCTCTCTCGATGCCGGCCTGTTTCAAGGCCGAGGGGCTGATCGGCACACCGCGCACAAAATGAATGCCGGGGTAGGGCTGCACCGACACGAGATCCGTGACCATCACGGCGGGGCGTTTGGCCAGCTCGGGGTAATGCGCCGTGATCTGGATCATCTCGTCGGCGAAGGCGGTGTATTCGCAGATGATGACGTGGTCCCTGCCCTTGAAGGGTGCGTTGCCGAAGCGGTCGCGGTTGGCGAAGCCGTTGAGTGATTCGGCGGTGAGGGTGACGAAGTTTGTGTAGCAATAGATGCCGATCAGGATCGCGCAGGCTCCGACGACCCGACCTCCCGTGGTGATCGGGTAGACATCGCCGTAGCCGACCGTCGCGGAGGTGACGATCCACCACCAAGCGGCGTCATCGTAGTGCTGGACCTGGGAATTGGAACCGTGTTCGTAGAGGAAAAACAGGGTGGTCGTCCCGGCGAAGCTCAGGAGAAGGAGGACGGTGAGGAAACGAAGTTGGCGGCGCATGATGGAAAACCGAGGCACCGGCGTTGCCTCGCCGTTACGGGCTAGGGATTTAGGCAGGCTATGGAAAGGATGAAACCGTGCGATAGCCGCTGGCGGACCAAAATCGGGCACGGTTCGTAGGCTCAAGCGCGGCCACTCAAGGAGCGCCGCTTGCCAAGCGGCGACAAGGCACCGCATGTCGGCAGAGCATGAAACGCCGGAAGTGCTGCAACGCCTCGGGTTCGACTATAATCCACAAACAGCGGCCAGACCCCTTCGGCATTCCCTTTTGTAACTTTTTAGGCCCCCAGGTGCGATGCAGCCTGCGATCCGCCAAAATCAGCGACTCCACGTTTTCGTCGGTGCGTTGCGGAGAGACCTTTGGCCTATGGCCTCGAGGCTGCAAACCCGCTGATCCGAGCGCGGCGAAACGCTCCAGATATTTATGGCCGGTTTTCCGGCTGATCCCGAACTGTTCGCACAGATCGGTGACCGTAAAACGCCCGCTTTTGGCGAGCATGACGAATCGAGTGAGTTCTTCCATTGGAGTTACGTTTTGCCAGGGCATATCGCCCTTATGTGTAACCCATCTCCTCGGACAAAGTGTCACCTATCTCCCCGGATTAAACCGAGACGGAAAACACCGATCACACCCCTTAA
>JBEGTN010000060.1:0-5174 GCA_041179405.1 Verrucomicrobiota bacterium | reverse complement strand
CCTGCTTTACCACTCATCTTTTCCCATGGCCCGTCCTTATCGCCGCCGCGCGGTCTCCTCTTTTACCCCCGCCTACAGCCATGATCCGCTGGAGCGCATCGACTCCATCGCCGGAATAAATTCCGACCGTTCGCGCTGGTCGCTCACGCAGATGGCCGCCATCGCGGCGATCGAGGCCGGCACGGATGAGTTTTTCGTCACTGCCGACGGCACGCCCGTGAAGCTGGTGGTGATCGCGGTGCGCGATCAAAAATACCTCGGCACCGAGCGCGAGAAAACCCACCCCGACGACCTGATGAGTTTGCTGCGCGGCAAGTGAGGGGAAGCTCCGTAGTTTGCGGTTCGCCGTAGGGGCGCAGCTCGTCTGTGACCGCTCCTTTTTCCGCCTCGGCAACGCACCCAATCCCGGTCGCAGACAAGCTGCGACTCTACACAAACCAAGCCAGCGAGCGGACCCATTTTGTGCCCTTCAACCCGGCCAGACGCCGGCCTCGGGCAGATGTATCCAGCCCTCGCGCCGCGCGACGGCGCGCTGAGCCGGCGATGCGCCGAGCGTCCGCCCCAGCGCTGCGGCGCGAGTCGTGAGCGAGGCGATCAAGGCGTCGAAAGCGTGGTCGGTTCGCGCGCAGGCGTCGTCCACTTCCAGCGCAGGCATCGCCTGGCGCAGCTCGGCCAGCAAGGCGCGTCGGGTCGCGACGGCGGTCTTGTCCGGGCCTTTGTAGTCGCGACACCGCAGGCCCCATTGCTTGAGACTACCCGCTGGATAAACCTCAAAAAATCGACCGTCGCCGCCGCTGCGATCCGTGACGCCGTGGCGCGCGAGCAAGGCCATCGCACGCATCGCAGGCAGGCCGATGCGGTCGGTCGAGACGCTGAGCGGCGTCAGCTTCGTTCGCGCGTGGACTTCGATATCGGTGAGCCGGAGGCGGAGTGATTTTTGAAAATCGCGGTCGTCCCACGTCGTCGCGCTCCAGTTACCCACGGCGGCGACAAAAGCCACCGGCCAGCCCAGCGGCGCGTCGATGCCGACGGCGTCGGCCTGACGAACCAACTCATCGAGTGTGGCGTCGTCACAGTGTTGCACGACTTTGCGCACGACGATGCGACCGGCGTCGCGCCAATCAATGAGACACGCGGCGGTATCTTTAGGTTGGGAGGAGAGGTCGATGCCGAGCGTGATCACGGGGCGCGATCATTGCTGGCGCGGGCAAGCCCCACCCACCACACCCACGCGATGAATACGGCCTGAAACGGCAGGCGTAGCCAAAGCAGCCACAGTGGTGCGCCGTCGAGTCCAGGCATGTGGCCTTGCAGGGCCACTTGCACGTTGGCCGGAAACACTGCGACGAGAAGCGCGATGAGCCCCCACGCGGCCGGCCGGCGCAGGGCGGGGATGAGCAGACCGAGCCCACCGGCGACCTCGGCCGCACCGGAGATTAAGTTGGCGACGGCCTTGGCCGGAAGCCACGCGGGCATCATGCCGTAGTAAATTTCGGGCGCGATAAAATGGTTCACGCCCGCGACGATGAAGAACGTCGCCAACACCCAGCGGGCGGCGGTTTGTTTGCGGTTAGAGGACACGCCGGGAGATAAACTCGCACGACGGGCGATTCAAGCGACGACGCCCGAATTATCACGATTCGGCCAACCACGGAATCGAGGTGGAGCGTGTTGTCCTCAACGCGTTGGGTCAACGCTTGCCACCGCCAAGTATCGGTTTCGGAAGGGAAATCCGTTCGATTGCATCTTTACGACACGGGCACGTTGTCGCCGATCAAAGTGCTCGGGGCCTCGACGCCGAGGATTTGCGGATGCATGGGCGAAAGTCGGACGGCTCAGTCGTGCCGCGTGCGCAGCGTGAAGTTGAGCGGCAAGGTGGGATCTGTCGCAGGCGGGACTACCGCCGAGGTGGCCAAGTGTGAGAGTTTGTCCTCCAGGTCGCCGGGAGCATAAAACGCGTTTGAGCGACCTTCTTTCCGCGTCACGAGCAAACCGCGCTCGGCCAGATCGAAGAGGTCGTTGCGCGCGGTTTGAAACGACACCGCGTGGCTGTGTTGATGGCTGCCGATGAGGTAACGCGTTCCCGGTTGTTGGAGCGCATGAGCCAGCAGCGCTTGTTGCCGGTGGTTGAGCCCTTGGAGTCCGCGTAGACAATACTCGGCTTTGCGCAGTTCGGCAGTCTTGCGCTTCACGTAATCATGCAAGGCCTGCACCGCCTGCTCGATCACCTCCGTTTGATGGAGCACAAAGTAGGTCAGGTCGTTGTCGTCCGTCTCCGTGTGCAAAAAGGCCCGAGCGTAGCGCACCGGTGCGCGCAGCAGGATCTGCGAGATCGAGATGAACTCGAAGAGGGTGTAGCCGGCGCGCAGCATCGACCAATAAAACAACGCGCGCGCGGTGCGCCCGTTGCCGTCCACGAACGGGTGGTCGTAGGCCAGCCAGAAGTGGAGCAAAATAGCGCGCACGACCGGATGAACAAAACGGTCCGGCGAGGCACCATCATTGGCAAAGGCGCACATCGCCGCCATCCGCGCGGGCAACTCGGCGGCCGCCGGTGGCTCATGAAACACCGTGCCCTCCATGTCCTCCACGCGCACATTTTCGTCGGCGCGGCGAAATCGCCCTGCCGCGTCGGGCTTGTCCAGCGTGCCCTCGGTCACCAAGGCATGCAGCTCCATTACCAATTCCGGTGTGAGCGCATGATCGCGCAGCGCTCGAATACGCTGCATCGTGGCATAATTATTCAAGATCATGCGCTCGCTGTTATCGCGCGGAGGACGACCGGTGCGGAGCAGCTCCTTGGCCACCTCACGCGTGGTCACGGCCCCCTCCAACTGGCTGGAGGTGATGGACTCCTGCACCAGGGCGCTGACGATGTATTGGTCACGACTTGCCGACGCCGTCACGGCCTGGGGCAGTTCCAAAGCGAAACCCAAACCTCGGTCGATCGTATGCAGGCGCTGCGCCACCAGATCAGTGATGCCAAAGCGAAAGGGGTTTCCCAAACGGTCGTTAAGAGGAATCGAACGGGCTTTGGCCATCCGGCCAAACTTCAGCGCCAACCACCACGACTCCGAGGTATGACCCTCAGGAACGGGACGATAACGCTGTTCATCCCAGTGCAAATACCGGTCCTTTTCCGCTGCGGTCCGTGAATCAACGAAGACTCTATTTTTCAGATCATTAGGCAACTTGACCAGCAAATCGGGCCATGCAGTTGGACGTTGGGGTAATTTCATGACTCTAATTTTGAGTAAATTAGAATCAAATTAGAGTTAGCGGGTCAATTCATTCTAATTTTTATCAAATTAGAATGAAATTAGAGTCTGCCCTATATACCAATAAAATGGCAGTGTTACTGGAGCCGCCCGCCCGTGCCGGGCGCGACTACACGGGCCAAGCGACCCCAGCCTCAACACGCCTCGATCCGCAGGCCTTCGGCGGTGAGCACGCCGTAGTTGGTTTGACGTCCGTCCAGGCACCAGGAGCGGCCGTTTTGGCGGGCACCTTCGGGGCTGGCGGTGTGGCCGACGATCTGTGGGCACGGCAGGTTATCCTCGAACTCGAATATCCAATCCAGCCAGGTGATGCCGCCTACGGCTTGGTCGCCGCTCCGCATCTGACCGGCCCGCAGAAGGGGGCTCGATTTTTCCGGTATGGTGCGAAGCGCGGTGCGACAGATATCCTCCAGGGTGGCGAGGGATTCGGCCAGGTCCGTCCGCACCGGCCAGAAGGTGCGCGCCACTCCGGCGTGGCTGAGGAGCCAGCCGTTCACGTCGGCAAACAGGCGCGCGTTTTGCCAGAATTCAGGCGAGAGATTTTTGGCCACCTGTCTGGCGATGGGGAGACTGAATGCAGCGCCGCAATGGTAGTGAAGATCGCGCGGCGTGCGGTGGGCGTCGCACGCTGGTTTTGATTCCAGATACTGGATGTCGTGATTGCCGAGTAGAAAGACGACGCGGTCGCCAAGCTCGCGCCGTTTTTTATCGAGGTAGGCGCAGGTGTCGGCGGCACTGGTGCCTAGCTGGGGCGGGAGGTAGCCGTCGAAGTAATCGCCGAGAAACACTACCAGGTCGTAGTTGGTTTCGCGGGCAAAAATTTTATCGACCCAGGCAATGTCCTGGTGGACGTCGGGAATGATGAGGCAACGATTGGAGTGAAGTGACATCTGGAACAGAGTCGAAATACGGCGGGGTTGGAGCTGGGTGCTGCGAGGTTAAACGCAGAAAATGGGAGGCCAAAAAAGACGGCGGTTTGGATGGTCGTCACCTCTATTCACAGGTGAATGCAGGAAAACAGCGCGTGCAACTCGCTCGGACTCGTCATCCGGTTTCAAACGGGGCGCGCAATTTTTTCGGCGATGTTGGGCGGGCTTTTCTGCTGCCCGGCGAGCGGGCATAAGCGGACGCAAAAAAAGGCGCGACCGGAGCGGTCGCGCCTTGGGGGAGTGCGGGCGATTGGCCCGGGACGTGGCTCAAGCTTCCAGCTGCGGGCGGCTGGCCTCGGGCCAATCGATGTGGAAGAACTTGCCGCGGGGCTTGTCGGTGCGCTCGTAGGTGTGGGCGCCGAAGTAGTCGCGCTGGGCCTGGAGCAGGTTGGCCGGCAGGCGGGCCGAGCGGTAGCCGTCGTAGTAGCTCAGGGCCGAGGAGAAGGTCGGGATGCTGATGCCGTTCTCGACCGCGAGGCTGATCACCTTGCGCCAGTTGGTCTGGGCCTTCTGGATGGTCGCGTTGAAATACTCGTCGAGCAGGAGGTTCGCGAGCTTCGGGTCGCGGGCGTAGGCCTCGGTGATCTTTTGCAGGAAGGCCGCGCGGATGATGCAGCCGCCGCGGAAGATCTGGGCGATCTGGCCGAAGTTGAGTTTCCAACCATACTCGCCCTGAGCGGTGCGCATGAGCTGGAAGCCCTGCGCGTAGGAGCAGATCTTCGAGCAGTAGAGGGCGTCGTGAATGGCCTTGATGAGGGCCTTCTTCTGGGCGGGGGCGACCTTCTTGATCTTCGGGCCTTTGAGAACTTTCGAGGCGGCGACGCGCTCTTCCTTGATGGCGGAGAGGCAGCGGGCGAAGACGGACTCGGCGATGGTCGGAGCCGGGACACCCATGTCGAGCGCGTTGGTCGAGGTCCACTTGCCCGTGCCCTTCTGGCCGGCGGTGTCGAGGACGATGTCAACGAAG
>JBEGTN010000059.1:0-2637 GCA_041179405.1 Verrucomicrobiota bacterium | reverse complement strand
AGTTTTTGTAGATGCCGGAGCTCAGGATGTGCTGCTCCTTCGCGTGGATGACGACGCCATCGCCGACCTCGCCGCCGCTGGCCATGGCCATGTTCCGATCCGCGTCCACCGAGAGCCAGTCAAAGCGGGGGTTGAGCTGGTTGATAAAACGGCTTTCGCCCAATCCGGCGGCCGGATAACTCGCCGGGTGCGAATAGATCGCGTAGGTGTAAAGGCCGCTCGACCCGCGCACCAGGGTGTAGCGGACCTCGATGTCCATGCGGCCGTTCACGCCCTTGATCGACACCTCGGCCCCGCCGCCGCCGATCTTTTTCGGGTCGATCGTCACCGCCGTTGTCACCGTGCCGGACGGCATTTGCTCCCAGATCCCGCCCGGTCCCATCAACTCCAGTTCCTTGTAGATCATCGAGGTGACGTGGCTGCTGCGTTTGCTGATCGTCGCGCGCACGATGCCGTTGTCGAGAACCCACGCCTCGGGGCGGTCCGTGATCGTCACTGGCGCGGCGACGGCGGGCTTTGCGACCATCGACTGGGGGAGGTGGCCGGCTGCACGGACAGACGGTCCGAAGACGAACAAGGAGACAAAGGCCGACACGACGAAACTGCGCACGCTAACGAATGGGGGAATCTTCACGGAAATTGTTTGGGGGTGGGTAAGCGAACTCACTCTATACCGCGCATTAACCTGACGGTTGCAATGAATGCGCCCTTCTGGGCGGCGGATGGGATTATGTGAGACACGCATTGAGGGTGACGCTGAAACGCGGCGAAGGATACAGAGAATATTATTTCCGGCTTTGTGTGCTGCGTGACCCGATGCCGGCGTCCCGTAAAACTACTGTTTTTATTTTCCGCTTGCCGTCCCACCTGTATTAGTGTGAGTAGGACAGTGTGCTCCCCTTCTCCATAGATCTGAAACCCGGACTTCCGGTCGCGGAACAGATTTTGTTCGCGGTCAAAAAAGCCGTGGTCGCCGGCCAGCTCCGTCCCGGTGATCGCTTCCCCTCCGTGCGCGTGCTCAGCCAGGAGCTGCGCATCAACCCCAACACCGCCCACAAGGTCGTCGCCGCGCTCGTGAACGAGGGCGTGCTGGTGACCACTCCGGCAGTCGGCAGCATCGTCGCCCCGCCCACCGCCGGCACCCGCCGCGAACGCTCCGATCTCCTCGGCTCCGATCTCGAACGCCTCGTCGTGGAGGCCAAGAAACTCGGCCTCGGTCTCGACGAGGTCCAGGACGGCCTCGCCGACCACTGGCGCCGCCTCGGCGGCAAGTGATTTCCCTGCCCGCCCCCTAACATCGCCCGATTTTCCACGCATGAACATCATCGAAACCCAAGCCCTCACCCACCGCTACGGCCGCCAGGAGGCGGTTAACGCCCTCGACCTCGTCATACCCGCCGGCGGCGTCACCGCCCTGCTCGGCGCGAACGGCGCCGGTAAATCCACCACCATCAAGCTCCTCATGAACCTCCTCGCGCCCACCGCCGGCCACGCCCGTGTGCTCGGCGTGGATTCGCGACGGCTCAGCCCGGCGGAGTTTCGCCGTATCGGCTATGTGGCCGAAAGCCAGGAGCTGCCGCTCTGGATGACGGTCGGCGGCTTCCTCGACCACTGCCGCCCCTTTTACCCGAAATGGGACCGCGACCTCGAGCGCACCCTCCTCGGCCAGCTCGACCTGCCAACCGACCGCCGCCTCAACCAGCTCTCGCGCGGCATGCTCATGAAGGCCGCGCTGCTCTCCTCGCTCGCCTACCGGCCCGAGCTGCTCGTGCTCGACGAGCCCTTCGGCGGCCTCGATCCGCTCGTGCGCGAAGAGTTCGTGCGCAGCATCCTTGAAGTATCCTCACTCGGGGATTGGACCGTGCTCATCGCCTCGCACGACATCGAAGAGGTCGAGCGTTTCAGTGATCGCATCGTGCTGCTCGACGCCGGGAGCAAACGCATCGACGAGAGCGTCGAGGCCCTGCAAGCGCGCTTCCGCCGCGTCGAGGTCTCGCTGCACGACGAACCCGCACCGGCCGCCTCCGCCGACCTGCCGCCGGGCTGGCGCGAATTCACCCGCGCCGGCCAGCTCGTGCGTTTCATCGACAGCGCCTACTCCGCCGCCACGACCGAGGCCGCCTGCCGCGCCCGCTTCCCCTCCGCCGCCATCGCCGCCCACCCGATGACCTTGCGCGAGATCTTCATCACCCTGGCCCGCGCCGGACGCGCCGAAGCTAAACTCGCCGCCGCATGAACCTCACCCTCCACCTCGTGCGCAAGGACTGGCTCCGCGCCCGCCCCGCCCTCGTGGCCTGGTATGCCCTGATCGCGGGCAAAGCCTGGTGTGTCTGGCAACTCACGCGCTCGACCGACACCGGCTCGGACCTCGCCGCCCTCGGCAGCTTCGTGAACATGCTCAACGGCCTCGAAGCCGTGACCGGCGCCCTTCTCGCCGCCTGGCTCGCCCTTGAGGACCCGGCGCACAGCCCGAACGCCTTCTGGACCACCCGCCCCATTGGCCGAGGCCGGCTCCTGCGCGCCAAGTCCCTCGGCGCAGTCCTGTTTTTCCTCGCCGCGCCGCTGCTCCTGCTCGCTCCGGTGTGGCTGGCGGCGGGCTTCTCCACGCCGGAGTTTTTCGCCGCCGCCGCCGAATGG
>JBEGTN010000058.1:0-13088 GCA_041179405.1 Verrucomicrobiota bacterium | reverse complement strand
CGGAGCTGGCGGGCTTTGTCATCGCACATCCCGAGGGCGGCGAGACGGTGGATTTTTTTGATCCGGCGGCGGTGATCGCGCTCAACCGGGCGCTGTTGATGGCCGACTACGGCCTCGTGTTTTGGGATCTGCCTCCGGGCTCGCTGTGCCCGCCGATTCCGGGGCGCGTGGATTACCTGCACCATGTTGCCGACTTGTTGGCGGAAGAATGCGTGGCGGGGCGCAAGGTGGGGGCGCAGGTGCGCGTGCTCGATGTCGGCATGGGGGCCAGCTGTATCTACCCGATTTTGGGCGCAAGGGAGTTTGGCTGGCGCTTCGTCGGCACGGACATCGACGCGACCTCGGTGGCGTGGGCGAAAAAACTCGTGGCGGCGAACCCGAGCTTGAAAGACCGCATCGAGTGTCGGCATCAGGCTGCGTCGGAAGATATTTTTGCCGGCGCCGTGGCCGAGACGGAGAAGTTCGCCGCTTCAGTCTGCAATCCGCCTTTTCATGCGTCGGCTGCCGAGGCCGAGGCGGGCACGGTGCGTAAGCTGCGCAACCTCGGCGAAGGCCGTCCGGTGGATCAGCCGGTGCTGAATTTCGGCGGCCGCTGCAACGAACTCTGGTGCGCGGGCGGCGAGGTGGCGTTCGTGCGTCGCATGATCGCGCAGAGCGCGTTGCGGCCGGGGCAATGCCGTTGGTTCACGACGCTGGTGTCGAAGCGCGCCAGCCTGCCCTCGATCGAGCGGGCGCTGCGCCTGGCGCAGGCGGCGGAGGTGCGGGTGATCCCGATGAAGCACGGCCAGAAACACAGCCGCATCGTGGCCTGGCGTTTTGTGGCGGCGGCGACGCGGGATGAGTAGGGCGTTTTGTGTTTAGTCGGTCTGCTGTAGCAATGGCCGTGTCGGCCGTTTTTTCAGGCGCCAGAATGCGCCCGGCACGGGCACTACACTTCTCAGCGCAGGCGGGGCCAGGCGGAGCGAGGCGAGGGGGCGGGAGGGGGCGGCGTGGCGGGACGTGGGCGGGCGGCGAGGGGGGCTGGCGCAGACGGAGCTTCTGTCGAACCGGCGGCGCGGGCGGCGGCTTCGCGGAGTTTGTCTTTCTTGCTCTTGCGGTGGCCCTTGATGCCGCCGCCGTCGGGCGCGACGAGCGAAACAGGGGCCTCGGTCTCGACCGGCTCGAAGCCTTCGATGTGCTCGCGAGGGAGGTCGAGAGAGTGGAGTTTTTCGATCTGGCTAAAATGGGCGTGGGTGCCGGCGCTGATGAAGCTGATTGCCACGCCGGTCTCGCCGGCGCGGCCGGTGCGGCCGATGCGGTGGGTGTAGTCCACGGCGGAGCGCGGCAGGTCGTAATTCACCACCACAGGCAGGCGGACGATGTCGATGCCGCGGGCGGCGAGGTCGGTCGCGACGAGCACTCGGACGGTGCCGGCCTTAAAGTCGGCGAGGGCCTGGGTGCGCGCGCCCTGGCTTAGTTCACCGTGCAGGGCGGCCGACTCGATGCCGGCGCGGCGGAGCTTCTCCGCGACATGCTCGGTGGTGTATTTGGTGGCAACGAAAACGAGCACGCTCAGCCAGGCGTTTTCCGCGATGAGATGAAGAAGGAGTTGGGTGCGGCGCGGAGGATCTACCTCGATGGCGCGTTGCAGAATCTCGGGTTTGGTGGCGGGCTCGGTCGGCACGTCCAGCCGCACGGGATCGCGCAGCAGGGCGGTGGCGAGGGCCTGGACCTCCGGCGGGAAGGTGGCGGAGAAAAGCAGGCTTTGGCGGCGGGCGGGCAGGAGGGCGATGATGCGGCCGAGCTCGTCGCTGAAGCCGAGATCGAGCAGGCGGTCGGCCTCGTCGAGCACGAGGGTCGAGACGGCGGAGAGCGAGAGGGCGTTGTGGTCGAGCAGATCGAGCAGGCGGCCGGGCGTGGCGACGAGAATATCGGCGCCGCCACCGAGGGCCATCATCTGCGGGTTGATGGAGACGCCGCCGTAAACGACGAGGGTCTTGAGCGGGGCGGGCAGGTAGCGGGCGTATTTGCGGATAGACTCGCCGATCTGGGCGGCGAGCTCGCGAGTGGGGGCGAGGATGAGGGCGCGCACGAAGCGTCCGCCGGGACGTTGCTCGGCGCTTAGGCGCTGGAGAATGGGCAGGGCGAAGGCGGCGGTTTTCCCTGAGCCGGTCTGCGCGGAAGCCCAAACGTCTCCGCCGCGCAAGATGGCGGGGATGGCAGTGGATTGGATGGGCGTCGGAGCTTCGTAGTGCCAGGCGGCGACGGCGCGGAGGAGCGGTTCAGAGAGACCGAGGGCGGAAAAGGACATGCGGTATGGTTAATGACTAATGACGAATGACCAATGCCTAATGAACAGAGAATCCCATGACCACAGCCATCCCATAGCGTGAACGCAAGGGGAGGAGCTGAGCGCATTATCGCGAGAGGGAAGCGCACGGCAGGATGAAACCAGTGAGGCAAAATTTGAGACATGGCGGCGGTGTTCATCGGGTAAAATTACTTGGGTCGTCCCATCTCGGTTGAATTATTTTCTAAATCCATTGTGCCAGGCGGAACCTTCTCGCACGGATTTACTCGCGAAGGATGTAAAACGCGCTCTCTTGGGCGGAATGGATTCAGCAAATGTGCTTTTTTTCGTATGGAGTTTGATCGCGTTGAAGCTCTTGGCCGAGCTTGGTTTGGCGGCATTAAACCGCCGTGAAGTGCTTCGTCATGCCGATGCTGCTCCACCGGCAGTCGCGGCAATGGTGGATGTGCATACCTATCGTAATAGTGTTGCCTATACCTTGGCCAAAAATCGTTTCGGCATGTTCAACCATGTATTTGAGGCCTGCTTACTAATCATCATGCTTGGTTCCGGAGTGCTCCCTTGGCTGCACTCATGCATAGGATCATGGGCACCGACCGCGAAGTGGGACGATGCGCTCTTTATTCTCGCGGCAGGGGTTCTGGCGAGCTTGCCGGGCCTGCCCTTTGAATGGTGGGAACAGTTTAGGTTGGAAGCGCGGTTCGGCTTCAACAAGACCACCCCTAGTCTCTGGGTGAGCGACAAACTTAAGGGCGCTGCACTCGCGCTTGGGCTGGGTTTCCCGATTTTATGGGGCCTCATCTCTTTGGTTGGATGGGTGGGATCAGCTTGGTGGCTCTGGGGCTTTGGGCTGCTGTTTGGGTTCCAATTGCTGATGGTTGTGCTCTATCCGCGATTGATTTTGCCCCTGTTTAACAAGCTTTCGCCTCTGCCTGAAGGTGAGCTTCGTGACCGACTATTCGCCCTGGCGGGGCGGACCGGTTTCAAGGCCGCGACGATCGAGGTGATGGATGGGAGCAAACGCTCGGGACACGCCAACGCTTTTTTTACCGGGTTTGGCCGATTCCGCCGTATAGTTTTACTGGATACACTTATCAATCAGCTTACGCCGACGGAGGTAGAAGCAGTCCTGGCCCACGAAGTCGGACATTATCGCAAGGGGCATGTGCCCAAAATGCTCGCCACATCGGCCGCTCTGCAACTCGGCGGGTTCGCCGCGATCGCAGCACTCGCAAGCAGCACGTGGTTCAACCCGGCCTTCGGTTTTGCGGCGGGCGACCAGGCACCCGCATTTTTACTTTTTGGACTGACCAGTGGATTGGTTTTTTTCTGGTTTTCTCCCCTTGGAAACCGCGTTTCGCGTAAACATGAGTTTGAAGCCGACGCTTTCGCACGTGAGGCGATGGGTGGCCCCGCGCCGCTGGTCGCCGCCTTGCGCAAGTTGGCTCAAAAAAGTCTCGTCAACCTTACGCCCCATCCGCTGTTCAGCGCGGTTTACTATTCTCATCCCGCCTTAGTGGAACGGGAAAGGGCGCTGAATGCAGACCAATCCAGTAACTAGTGATCGTTGAATGCCTCGATGAAAAACGGCTTACTCTATATCGTAATTCTGGCTGCTTTCTCAGCCTTGCGGGCGGCGGATACGCTTACTCTGGCAACTTATAATGTTCAGAATTATACGCTCGAAAATCGTCAACTGACCGCTGGCGGCGGATTCCGACCGGAATATCCAAAGCCTGAAGCCGAAAAGGCCGCTCTGCGCGCTGTGCTCCGCGCAATGAATGCAGATGTAATCGCACTCCAGGAGATAGGAGGCGCGCCCTTTTTGGAAGAGCTACGACGTGATCTCGCGACCGAAGGAATAATGTATCCTTACGGCACCGCGATGTTAGCGGCTGATGAAAAACGAGGGTTGGCGGTGCTAAGTCGTGTGCCCTTGGGCGAAGTGACTGAGCATCGTGATCTGGTCGGAGTGCGAACCGGTGCCAATAAAGCGGAAGCTGCCGATCCGGTTCGGCGCGGCATGCTTGAGGTAACTGTGCCGTGGCAAGGCGGTCTCGTAACTCTTTTTGTGGTGCACTTGAAGAGCCGCTTGAGTGACGACAAGACCGATCCTGCTTCCGAAGAACAACGTGCCGCTGAGGCGATGGCTGTTCGTGAACGTATATTACTACGTTTGCCAAAAGATTCTGACGAAGAAGTTTTATCCCGGAAGGCTCGTTTTGTGGTGCTGGGGGACTTTAACGATGTGCCGGGGAGCAGGCCTTTGCGTGCGCTACAAACTAAAGGAAAACGGGTGATATCCCACTGGATCGATGCGGCTGACACCAGAGGACATCGTTGGACGCACGTCTACGCGCGACAGGCTGTCTATTCACGATTTGACCAGGTGCTGGTTTCGCCTGCGTTATTGACCTCGGTGGATCGCGCATGGATCTGCGATATTTCCGAAACGGCAATCGCGAGCGATCACAGACCGGTTGTGCTGAGTTTACATGATGCTTCTAAGTAGAGGATCGCGCTTTCGCACGGCGGGGCCGGGCATAAAAAAACGGAGCCCGGCAAGGGCTCCGTTGTGAACCGACCGGGTCGGTTATTTCTTCGAATCTTATTTCACCGTCACGGGAATGCTGACCTCTCCAGTGGAGCTGTAGCCCTTCAGGTATAGGCTGCCGGTGCCAGGTTTTCCACCCTTCACGTCAACGGTCACGGAAGTGCGGCCTTCGGGCACGATAACCTCGGGCATGATCACGCTATCAGGAATATCGGTTGTAACGTCGAGGAGTTGTCCACCCACGCCGGCAGGAACGGAAACAGTGAACGTGACGGGCTGGCTGGCATCCATAGTCAGCGAAAGGGCGGCGGGGCTGATATCCACCGAAGCGGGATCGACGCGGAAAGTGCCGACTGGCGAGTTGCCGGCCGCACCTTCGAGAGTGACCCGGTAGTTACGTCCGGTTTGCACGGCTGGAACAATGAAACTGAGTGCGTTGGATGACTCGTTGATAGTGCGCACGGCGACATCGTCGAACTTGATGATGTCAGCATTACCAAATCCGCGTCCTACGACACTGATACGCGAACCCACGGGACCGCGATTGGTTTCGAGCGACATCACATAGCGGCTGACGACGCGGGCGCGGACGACGTCGATATATTCCTGACGTGTGCGACGGAATCCGTTGGTCAACACATCGTAGTCGACCACGTAGTAATAGGCGACCTCGTCGCGTCCGGCAGGAAGCTGGAACTCGTATTCGAAAACGCCTTTGCCCAAGGCACCGGCCTGCATTTTATGCGTCTGGCCATCGATGACGATGGTGGCGGTGATGCTGGAGACAACGACATCGCGGGAAGTGGGCTTCACATTCACGGCGAAGGTGTAGATGCGCGAAGGATTTTCGGGCAGCACCTTGGGCGTGAGATTGGTGATTTGCAGCTCACAA
This sequence comes from Verrucomicrobiota bacterium, assembly GCA_041179405.1. GTDB lineage: Bacteria > Verrucomicrobiota > Verrucomicrobiia > Opitutales > Opitutaceae > IMCC26134_A. The sequence goes on along the minus strand of JBEGTN010000058.1, from coordinate 7,352 downwards.
CCGGCCAGGAACGCCAGGGTGGCGGCACAGAAAATGGCACGGAGAATGCGCGGCAGGCTGAAACGAGTGGAAGTTTGCATCGAGATTTGGGTGTCCAATGAGGCTCTGACTCAACATGGATGGTCGCGTGATGGCAATGAGCGAAATTGAATTCTCCCATAACGATGCGTTCGCACGCAGTCCATTGGGGCTGTATGTCCACGTGCCATTTTGTGCCAGCACCTGTGATTTTTGTGCATTTTATCAGACCACGCCTACCAGGGCAGGTGTTGAAGGGTATCTAAACGCGGTTCGTCTGGAACTTGAATTGGTGCGGCTACGCAAGCCAGTGAGCACAGTTTTCTGGGGTGGGGGCACCCCGGGACTCTTGGCACCCGAAGACCTTCGCACACTGGGGAACACCGTGCTTGCGGCCTGTGGGCATCGTCCAGTCGAGTGGACGATCGAGTTGGCTCCAGCTTCTGTTACGGAAGAGCGGCTGGCAGTATTGAAGGAATTGGGCGTCACGCGCGTGTCGCTGGGTGTGCAGAGTTTCTCGCCCGATTTACTGGATGCACTCGGTCGTCAGCATACTCGAGAGCAGATTTTGAGGGCTTACGACCGCGTGAGGGCCGCCGAATTTGCGAGTGTTAATCTCGACCTGATGTTCGCATTGCCCGGACAGGATTTGACGGCATGGGAACTGGATCTGCAGACTGCCATTAATTTGGCTCCGGATCATCTGTCTACTTATTGTCTTACTTTTGAGGAGGATACAAAGCTTTGGATAAAGCTCTCCAAGGGCCAGGTAAAACTAGACCCCGAGCACGAGGCGCGACTCTATGAACGCACTTGGGACATTTTAGAAGGAGCGGGATACTCGCAATATGAGGTCTCCAATTTCGCGCGACGAGATCATGCTTGTGTTCATAATCTGAATACTTGGCGCATGCATGAGTGGGTGGGCATCGGTCCGTCGGCTGCAGGGCAACATGATGGCTTGCGCGGCGCGAATACGGCGGACCTGGACAAATGGATGCATGGCATCGCATGTGGCGAACGTATGACCGAGGATCGCGTGCGGCTGACCTCAGGACTTTTGGTAGAGGATGCCATGGTTTTTGGTTTGAGAATGAACGCAGGCGTGGACTTGCACGCACTCAAGGCCCGGTTTCCAGCGGCAGGCTGGGATGACCTGGATCGCACGCTGTGGCGCTTGACCGAACAAGGACTGATCGAGCGGAACGACGCAGTGGTTAAGCTAAGCAGACGAGGCCGCCTGTTGGCCGATTCGGTCGGCAGTGAATTAGTCGGCGTGCTGTCCGAGGCGTGATAGCCCCGGCCTATGCGGTGATGCTTGCGAGCGAGCAACAGTCGGCGTCGGGTGTCTCACAATTCGGCCGGGCGACGACACCTGCGTAAGGTTCGTTGGCGAAAGGGGTATCCCCGTGCGAAAGCAGGTGTTCGTCACAAACGGCGAACAATTGAGCGGCGGAAGCGGTCCGTCGCATAGCGTGAAGAAAAGCCCCGGCCGGATCGATGGACTGGCCGACGAAGTTGAGGTATTTCTTCATTTTGTTTACGTGAGCCAACTCGGGGATGCCCTCGTGCCACGTGCTGGCGAAGAGATCGGTGATGTAGGCGTGAACGTCGCGTAGCGTCGGGACGAAGACGGGTTCGGCGGCGAGCTTTTGGCGAATCTGGCGAAATATCCAAGGATTGCGGATGGCATGGCGGCCGACCATGAGGCCGGCGGCGCCTGTCTCGGCGAGGATGCGCAGGGCGGCGGTGGCGGAGGTGACGTTGCCATTGGCGATGACGGGGCAGGGGACGGAGCGAACCGCGCGAGCGATCTCGGGGTAGCGGACCTCGCTGCGATACATCTCCTTCACGGTGCGGCCGTGGACGACGAGCAGATCAACGCGGTGGCGCGCGACGGAAGCCAGGATGCGATCAAAGTTACGAGTGTCCTCGAAGCCGATGCGCATTTTTACGGTGAAGAGTCCCGGGCAGGCGGCGCGCATGGCTGCGATGATGGCATCAACATGATCGGGGTCGCGCAGCAGACCGCCACCGACATTTTTCTTGTAAACTTTTGGCGCGGGACAGCCGAGGTTGAGGTCGATACCGGCTATGGGGTGATGCAAGAGCTCGGCGATGGTGCGCGCAAGATGGGGGATCTCCTCGCCAATGAGCTGGGCGAAGACCGGGCGTCCGGTGCGATTCTCGTCGATGGAGCGGAGTATGTGTTTTTCCGGCCGTGACTGAGAATGGACGCGCAGAAACTCGGTGACGAAATAATCCGGTGCGCCATGCCGGGCGCTGAGGGCCATGAACGCGAGGTCGGTGACATCCTGCATCGGCGCGAGCGCGAGCATGGGCGCTTCGAGGCGAATGGTCGGAGTCTGAAGGTGGGCGGTCACGCGCTAATACGGGAACGTTAATCGAGCGCGGTGCGAGCCGAGAAAATGCCTAGTAAAAAACTTTGCGATCCAGGGAGCGGTATTGGATGGCTTCGAGCAGGTGGTTGGCTTCGACGCGTTCGCTGGCGGCGAGGTCTGCGATGGTGCGGGAGACTTTCAGGATGCGGTCGTAGGCGCGTGCGGAGAGCGAGAGTTGCTCCATCGCCTGCTGGAGCAGGTCGCCGAGGGTCGAATCGAGCGGGATATGCGTGCGGATCTGCGGGTGCGTCATGCGCGCGTTGGCGGCGGTGCGGGTGCCCTTGTAGCGCTCGAGTTGGCGGTTGCGCGCGGCCTGCACGCGGGCGGAGAGCGTGGCGGAATCCTCGCCGGGGGCGGCGTTGCGTAGTTCCGATATGGTGACGGCAGGAGCCTCGATATGGATATCAATACGGTCGAGCAGCGGACCGCTGATGCGGGCGCGGTAACGCTGAATCTGGGCGGGCGAGCAACGGCACTCGTGGCGAGCGTCGCCCAGATAACCGCAGGGGCAGGGGTTCATCGCGGCGACGAGCATGAAGGCGCAGGGCAGGGTGATTTTGCCGGCGCTGCGCGAGATGGTGACGGAAGCATCCTCGAGGGGTTGACGAAGAACCTCAAGGGCGGAGCGTTTGAACTCGGGCAGCTCGTCGAGGAACAGCACGCCGTGGTGGGCCAGGGAAATCTCGCCGGGGCCGGGGATGGTGCCGCCGCCGATGAGACCGACATCGGAGATAGTGTGGTGGGGGGTGCGCACGGGGCGGCGTCCGAGGTGGTGCGAGTGTCCCAGCGTCTGGCCTGCGGCGGAGTGGATGGCGAGGATCTCCAGTGACTCGTCGAGCGTCGGCGAGGGCATGATGGATGGTATGCGTTTCGCGACCATTGACTTGCCGGAACCGGGCGGGCCGATCATCAGGAGATTGTGGCCGCCAGCGACGGCGACCTCAATGGCGCGGCGCAGGGAGTGCTGGCCTTTGACCTCGGAGAAGTCGCCGGTGTGCTCGGCGGCGGGCGATACCTCGATGACTGGACGGGTCGGGGGCAGGGGAGCGAGGGTAAGCTGGCCGGAGAGAAACCGGGCAGCCTCATCCAAGGTGCGTATCGGATAAACTGTTACACCCTCGACCAGGGCGGCCTCGGTGGCGCATTCGGTGGGCAGGAGGACTCCCTTGCAACCACGGGCGCGGGCGAGGCGGGCGAAAGCGAGCGCGCCGCGCACGGGGCGGGTGGCGCCGGAGAGACCGAGTTCGCCAGCAATCAGGTAATCGGCGATGTCGGGCGCAGTGAGTTGGCCGGTGGCGACGAGGATGCCAAGGGCGATGGGCAGGTCGTAGAGCGGGCCTTCCTTGCGGAGGTCGCCGGGGGCGAGGTTAATGGTGGTGCGGGTGCGCAGCAGGCCGAAACCGGAGTTGGCGAGGGCGGAGAATACGCGATCATCCGACTCTTTGACCGCCGCGTCGGGCAACCCGACTAAAACCAACTTAGGGTCGCCGGCTTCCCCGTGGTTAACTTCGACATGGACGGGGAGGGCTTCTATTCCTTGCAGGGCGGCTGAAAACAGGGTGGCTAACATCGGACAGGCTGGATCGGATACTTAGAAATCAGGTGGTCTGGTAGTGGTATGACCAGGCCCCTTGTTAGGTGGTAAATTGTGTTACCCTGGGCTTACTTTGACGCGACGGGTCTGGCGCTTTTTTTCAGTTCGGCAGAGATGATCACAATGTTATGCTCTACAGCGGCAAAATAAGGGTTGTAGTCGGGACGATCCGGCGGGGTGAGGTATCGGTGCACGCGTCCGAAATCGGTATCCATTTTAGGTCGAACAAAACTGGTCCAAAAGCTAGGTGTGGCCGCGAGCATGGCGTTGACTGACGGGAATGCGCGTCGTTCAACGGGCACGTTGTTAAAGGCATCCGCCTCTGCGAATTCGTTGAAGAGGTGCGGCAGCTTGCCCGGATACTCGGGAGCCGCCATTTGCCCCAGGTAATCAGCGGTTGCGATCATACAGCCAATGATTCGGGAGTTGTCCGACGGGAAATTGATCGCGTAGGGGTTTCCGCTAATCCCCGTGCAGCTAATTGCATCCACAACCAGACTGATTTCATCCAGACGGCACCCCAAAAGAGGCAAAAGAGATGCGGCGAGTCCGCAACTACGCAGCACGTGGGAATAGGTGTATTTCGCGCCGGTGCCTTCAGTGTCGCCCGCAACTTTAAGATAACCCGAGTCGTGCAGGAGTATGCCAGCGAGACCAAGTTCTACCTCGCGCGGAGACAGCTTGGCGGATTCATCGCGCGTGTGGCCTGCAACCAGATCAAGAAAGCAATAGGAAGCCTGAATAGTGTGTGAAAAGTCGTGATAACGCAGGTTTCCGGGCTGAGAATTCCAGATCTCACCTCGAAACAGTCGGTCTGCCAAATCGAGCGCTCGTTCCCCGAACGCGACGTTTGATCCAGTAATCTTAAACACACGGTGAATTGCGATGCGCAGGTCCTCAGCTGCGCTCACGCCGGTCAGTGGAGAGACGAAATCCGAATTCTTTTGGTCGGTATATATCACGGCTTGAACTAGAGGATGGCGTAATTAGTTGCGCATCTCACGTATAAGTCCATTTCAAACGTGTCTAATTTGCCTTAATGCTCATTGCGCTTACAGGAGGAGTTGGTTGTGGTAAATCCAGTGCCGCCGGTTTTTTCGGTGTAACGGGCTATCGTGTTCGTGATGCTGACCTGATTGTGCGCGAGAAGGTGTTGACCGCCCCCGAAGTGATTACGGCGGTCACCGCCCGATGGGGGAAAGGCGTTTTGAGGGATACTGAAAACTTAAACAGGGCTAAGATTGCCGAGATTGTTTTCGCCAACGCAATCGAACGCCGCTGGCTGGAACAGTTGGTTCATCCAATGGTGGAAACTCATTGGCGTAAAGACGTCGCGATGGAGCCCGAATGCGATTGGATCATCGAAATCCCCCTTCTCTTCGAGGCAGGACTTGAAAAAGGGTTTGATTTTGTGATTTCTGTTGGTGCTAGTGAGTGTGTTCAAATTGCTAGGCTGATCGCGCGGGGAATGTCTGAAGCGCAGGCCAGGCAAAGAATAGCTTCTCAATTGCCCTTGGCCTACAAACTTAAGTTCTCAAACGCCGTCATTTGGAATGACGGGGACGTCGCCTTTTTAGAGGCGCAGGTCCTTCATTTAGTCCGCAATTTATCCTTGGGCTGATTTCATACCTATCCGCTCGCCAGCCAGGCAGTTATTATCTGCTCAATTTTCAACCCATCTCTCTCAAATTTCATGGACGACCAGGACCCAAACATCGGCGAATCAAACGTCGCCAATCCCATTAAGAAAGGCCGTAAGCCTGCGATTAAACGCACTCGCGCCAGTTCTGCACCAGATAATCAGAGTGATTCGACTAAAGCTGAGGAAAACAGTGCGACGCTATCCGCTGCTATCGAGTCGGGGAGTGAGCCACAACCGATTAAACGTGGTCGCAGTCGCCGTGGTCAGGTGGCCGGAACGGAGGCCGTTAGCCCTGATTTGTTCGGCGTTGATGCACGCGATGCTGCACCTCCTTCGCAATCGTCTGCGACCCCGCCAGCGATGCGTGACACCAGCCCTTTAGCTGCCGATGTGAACTACGATCAAGATCATGGATTTAAAGGCGGTGCGCGGGACTCGGAGTTCGGTGCGGAATCTGCACAACGTGCGGTGTTTTCTCCTTCGCAGCGTAGCGAAGGAGATCATCAACTGCAAGGCGTGCCCACTTTTGAAAACCGTGAAGAAAGTGCCACGGTATCACCTGCCAACTCAGATAACACTTCTCAGGCAAATAACTTAGAAACAGGCAGAGATTCAGATACTGCTGCTACAGCCCGGCATCCTGAAGGTGGCGGCGTGGCTGCTAATAGCTCCATAGATGATCGTAAGCCGTGGTGGGAACGAAAGAAGGAGAAAAAAAAGCAAAAGTGGTTGGAGAAGCAGCAAAACCGATCGGCACACGGCGGCCACCCGGGTCATGGTGGTGGAGCACATGGCGGCCAACATGGGGGCGGTTCGGACCGGCCGCCACAGCAGCCACCACCACCTGCGTTCATTCCACAAATCGGCACCTTGCCTGAAAAAGCCCAAAATGCTGATGTGATCGCCTTGGATTTGCTTGCGGACGAATTAGCCAAGGATGCGGCACCGCTTGAGCTAGCCGAAATCCACGCCTCAGGGGCGGCAGAGTTGTTGCCTCGCTTACGTGCATTGGGTGAGTCGCCTGTTGGCGCTCCTTCACGGCGCTCGCTTATTGAAATGGTATTCGCTTGGGCCGCTCGCGAAAAGCGTGCCTTTCATGAACGCGGCTGGCTCGACGTCACCGACGCCGGATTCGGGTTTATCGTTCATAGCGCCAACAGTTATCGCCTCTATCCCGAGAGCACATGTGTGCCTGCGGCACTTATTCGTCGGCATGGTTTGCGGCGCGGGCAAGAACTCGAAGTCATTGTTCAAGCGCCGCAAGCCGGTGAGCGTTGTCCGGTGGCCGTGCGTATCTTAAGCGTCATGGGTGTCGCGCCTGAAAAAGCCCGCGAAGCTACGCTCTTCGAGGAACTTATTCCTTATTACCCGCTCAGTCGTATCCTGCTCGAGGCTCCTGAAATCCATAAGGACATATCAATGCGAGCCATCGATCTTTTAACGCCAGTAGGCTTCGGCCAGCGTGGGTTGATCGTGGCGCCGCCCCGCACGGGTAAGACGGTGCTTTTGCAAAATATCGCGAATTCCATTTCCCACAATTTCCCCGAGGCTACGTTAATCCTGCTGCTCATCGATGAACGCCCGGAGGAGGTGACTGATTTCCGCCGTCACACGAAGGGAGAAGTTGTGAGCTCCACTTTCGACGAGGCTCCTGAGAGCCATGTGCACGCTGCCGAAATGGTTATCGAAAAAGCCC
>JBEGTN010000057.1:0-2505 GCA_041179405.1 Verrucomicrobiota bacterium | reverse complement strand
AGGCCTACCTTCGCTGGCAGTTGCTCAGCGCGACCGCGCCGCATCTCACGCAGGCTTTTGTCGATGAGAACTTCGCCTTTTACGGCAAAAAGCTCACCGGCACCACCGAGCTGAAACCGCGCTGGAAGCGCATCCTCGACGCGACCGACGCCGCCCTCGGCGAAGACCTCGGCCAGCTCTACGTGCAACGCGCCTTCAGCCCCGCCGCCAAGGCCCGCGTCAACGCCATGGTGAAACTTCACCTCGAGGCCATGGCGACCCGCATAAAGACCTCCGAGTGGATGACCGAATCCAGTAAGACGGCCGCGCTCAAAAAAATCGCCGCCATGCGCACCAAGATCGGCTACCCCGACACCTGGCGCGATTACTCCACCTTGGATATATCCCGCCGTCCTCACGTCCTCAACGTCCTCGCCGCCGCCCGCTTCGAGGCCCTCCGCCAGATGGCCAAGCTCGGCAAGCCGGTCGATCACAACGACTGGGACATGACCCCGCAGACCAACAACGCCTACTACGATGGCACCCTGAACGAGATGGTGTTCCCCGCCGGCATCCTGCAGCCGCCTTTCTTCGACGAACACGCCGACGATGCCTCCAACTACGGCGCGCTCGCCTCCACCATCGGCCATGAATTGACCCATGCCTTCGACGACGAAGGCCGTCAGCACGACTGGGAAGGCAACTTGAAGCCCTGGTGGAGCGACGAGGATGTGAAGCGTTTCCAGGCGCGCGCCGAACTCGTGGCCAGACAATACTCCGGCTACGAGGCCCTGCCCGGCCTGCACATCGACGGACACCAGACCCTCGGTGAAAACATCGCCGACGTCGGCGGTCTGCGCGTGGCCTACGAAGCCTTCAAACTGGCCACCAAAGATACGAACCCGGCGCCGGTGGACGGCTTTACCCCCGATCAGCGCTTCTTCATCGCCTTTGCCCAAGGCTGGCGCACCAACGACCGCCCCGAGCGCATCCGCTTGATCGTCACCAGTGATGTTCACAGCCCCTGCCGTTTCAGGGTTGTCGGGCCGGTGAAACACTTCCCCGAGTTCTACACCGCCTTCGGCTGCCCCCCGCCAGCCGTCAAGGTGCCTCAGGTTTGGTAAGCGCGCCGCCAGCAGGCCTTGTCTTGATAAAACTCACTCTCGTTAAAAAAACCCTTGCACCCGCCGCGCTGACTTTAGAACGTCATCACTTGCGTTAGTGAGACTCCGCCGGTTGCGGGGTCGCACCATGACTGGTTCCACATCCCGTGGGATTAGAACGGTGTTATCGGCCCAAGCCGCGGTTTACCCCGTGGTCCAAGCGGGTGGCACGGAGCCTGCAAAGGTTCCCTACAGTCGTGAAACTCATTATAAACCAAACACATGTCCACCGTAGTTAAGCCAGAAATCATCGCCCTCTATAAAACCCACGATAAAGACACCGGTTCTTCCGAAGTCCAAATCGCCTTGCTGACCGCTCGTATCAACCACTTGACCGAGCATCTCCGCACCCATCGCAAGGACTTCCATAGCCGCCGCGGCCTTCTCCAGATGGCCTCCCGCCGTCGTAAGCTGCTCGACTACGTCAAGCGCCACGACCTCGCGAAATACACGGAGCTCCTCCAAAAGCTCAGCCTCCGTAAATAACCCGCCTTTAACTCCACAGGCGACCCGATCCGCGGGTCGCCTGTTGTCTTTACCGACATCGCCGCGCCCCGGATCGAGACTTTTCCATCTGCCTCCCAGTTCAGCTTACTGGGCGCCAAATTGAAATCTCTCGTCCTGCCGACGAACCGAGTCACGGGCCCCCGGTCATCATCGACCACCCGTTCCTTAGAGTTTCACCCCTTTTAGACTTTTTGCGACTTCTGCGCCTTTTTGCGGCCAATCCGTTCCGGATTCAGCCCTCATGTGCGCGAGGCCCTAAAACCCAAACCCCGAACCCGCAGCCGCGCGTCGCCGCCCGTTCGTTCCTTATCCGAGACGCGTAACCGTATCAGAAACCCGATCCGAAACCCGAAACCGAAAATATCATCATGTCATTAGTTCAAAAGCACTCCGTCACCGTTCCCTCCCTCGGGATCACCTTCTCCACCGGCACCTACGCCGCCCTCGCCAATGGCGCGGTCAACGTCTGCGTCGGCGAGACCAACCTCATGGTCACCGCCTGCGTCTCCGGCTCCGTCAAGCCCGGCCAAGACTTCTTCCCCCTCACCGTGGACTACCGCGAGAAATACGCCGCCGCCGGCCGTTTCCCCGGTGGTTATTTCAAGCGCGAGGGCCGCCCCTCCGAGAAAGAAATCCTCACCTCCCGCCTTTGCGACCGTCCTTGCCGTCCCCTCTTCCCCGAGGGTTTCCTCAATGAGGTCCAGCTCATCGGCCAGCTCCTCTCCGCCGACCAGCTCAACGACGCCGACATCCCCATGATCAACGGCGCGTCCGCCGCCCTCGCCATCTCCGATATCCCCTGGGCCGGCCCCATCGCCGGTGTGCGCGTCGCCGAGATCGACGGCCAGTTCGTCGC
>JBEGTN010000056.1:0-5300 GCA_041179405.1 Verrucomicrobiota bacterium | reverse complement strand
GCGAGTGGATCAACGAGGATGGCATCAGCATGAACCACCAGTTCGTCCGCTACGCCACCCCGCTCATCCAAGGCGAGACCCCGGTCCACTACGAGAACGGCCTCCCCTCCTTCGCCAAACTTGACAAGGTCCGCGTGGACAAAGTTCTCCCCGCCTACACCACATAAACGGCACGCAAGTCCCTCGATTCCCTCCCGGCCGGCCCGCCTTCAAAAGCGCGCCGGCCTTTTTTTTGCACCTTCACCCCTTATCCGCTGTCCCCTCCTTTCTCCGTCTTCCGCCACTCCGTCCTTCCGTCCTTCTGTCGCTCTGTCCTCTGCCGCTCTGTCCTCCTGTCCTCCTGCCGGCCTTCCGCCACTCCGTCCCCATGCCTCCGCCGCTACCCGCCGCCCCCCGCCCGCGAAACCACCGCTCCGCCCTCGCGCTGAGCCTGCTCTGGCCCGGTCTTGGTCAATTTCACAACCGCCAGCGTGGCCTTGGTGTGCTCTTTCTCGTCGGCAACACCGCCCTCTACCTCGCCGCCATTCCGTGGGGCCGCCTCGGCCGAATTTACAGCGTCATCCAGGAGCAGACGGGGGACATCGTCGAAGGCCGCACCGATCCCGAAAAAGTCTTCGCCGTCGTGCTCAAAACCGCCTCCGCACCGCTGCCGCCCCTGACCGCCCTGCTCGTAGTCTTATCGCTGATCGGTGCGCTGTTGATGCACGCCTACGTCGCCTGGCAGGCCTGGCGCTACGCGAAACAAAAATCCAGCCCGCCCGCACTGCCGGCGTGATTCACCCGCCGGAGTCCGACTCCGACTCGTGACACAGGCATTCCTGCCTGTGCTCCGATCTGAATTTCAACTCCAAGAGACACAGACAGGAATGTCTGTGCTACGCCGACAGCTTATACCATTTTACGGAATAAAATGAGACCTAACGGTAGGGGCCCGCAGGCGGGACTGGGCCCGCCGCCGTGCCCCTCCGGCATTCACCACTCCGACACGGTCACGCCCTACCTCGGATCCAAAGTCTCAATCCGAAACATAAATAGTATTAACCGCTGGGTTAAGCTCATCGTGAACGCGACTTGGAGTTAGTGGGACTCCGGACGTCTTTTCCTTCCCCTTAAACTTAAGCCTTAAACTGCGGCGGCAAGCCGCCACCGCCGCCGAGGCGCTTCGCGATTTCGCCTGCGAGCTCGATCGTCTGGGTGGGGAAGGCGAAGCTGCAACCACGTGCCTGCACTGCGCGCATGATCCCGAAGTTAATCTTTTCACGCAGCGCGAAGCTCTTTCGCCCGTCGGGGTTCGCGGTGAAATAAATGATCTGAATATCCAGCGAAGAGGCCCCGTAGTTCAGGAAGTTTACCTCGATGAAATCCTGCGCGATGTCAGGATTGCCGACCAGCAGGCCGCGGATATCCGCCAGCACCGCCTCGATTTTTTCGGGGGTCGCATCATAGGTCAGGCCGATGGTCTGATCCACGCGGCGCTGCGGCATGCGGGAGAAGTTATTCACCGCCTCCGAGGCCACCGTTTTGTTGGGGATAATGATCATGGTGCGCTGGGGCGTGCGGATCTTGGTCGAGCGCAGCCCGATGTCCTCCACCGCACCCTCATGAGCGCCAATCTTCACGTAGTCGCCCACGCGGAAAGGCTGATCCACGGCGACCACCACGGAGCCGAAGACGTTGGCCAGAGTATCCTGGGCCGCCAGCGCGAAGGCCAGTCCGCCGATACCCAGACCTGCGAGGAACGCCTTCACGTCCGCTCCGAGTTGCTGCGCCGCCATCAGCGCGCCGAAGATCACGATCAGCGAGATCACGGTTTTTTTGATCCACGGCATGAAGGCCGCGACGTTCATCTGCTTTTGTTTCGCGATGGCCTGAAGATGATCGAGCACGGTGTTCAGCGCGCTGATCACCAGCCAGATGACGACCACGGCGAAGGCTATCTTTTGCAGGTAAATCCGGGCGGTGTCGGCCTCTAGGGAGAGCTTGAGCACCTTGACCGACAGCACCGCGCCGAACACCGCGATGAAGGCCGCCACCGGCTTTTCCAGCGCGGCAAACAGCTCGTCGTCCAGGGTCGTCTCGGTTTTCGTGCTCAGGCGCTTCAAGCCCCCGAATACGAGGCGGGTGAAAGCTTTCCTGAAAACATAGCCGGCCGCAAAGATAAGCGCCGCGATCGCGTAGTGTTGCCAGGTGTTCACCCCGCTTTCGTTTTTGATGCCGAAAGCCTCCAGCGAGAAATCGACCAGATGCTCGATCAGGTCCGGTTGCCGGGCCGGCGACACCGCGCCCGAACCCACCGCCGCCGCAGTGGCAGTGGCGGCGGCGTGCTCTTGCGCCACGTTGGTGGCGGAGGTGTCGGCCCCGGCCTGCGCCCAAAGGCTTCCGGCCAAAACCGGCAGCCAGATCAAATATCGAAGACCACGGAGGAGTTTCATATGCATAGCGGGAAAAGGAAAAACCCTCCACGTAGCGTCTCCCTCCCGTCGAAGTCAACCGGTCGCTCGCCATCGCTCGCCGTCGAGCCGGTCTCCGCTCAACCCGCCGCCTCGACCTCCGCCAAAGTCGCCAATTCCTCCAGCAGGGGCAGCGCCAGCTCCACCCGATGCAGCGACTTCTTCGAGACTCCGCCCCGCTCCACATAGGTCGCCCAGCCGCCCTTCACTTCGATCTTGAGCGCGCGTCCGCCCAGCGCCGCCACCGCGTCGATGCGTGCGCGGATTTCCGGCAGTAGCGCGGCTTGGATAAACGTCTCCCGGTTGCTCTTGATGAACCAGCGTCCGTCAAACTCCGCATCGCCCACCGTGACCTCCTTCGCGCCAAACCATTCCGAAATCTTCGTGCCAAAACCCTGGCGCACTATGGAAAGCTCCAGCCGTCCGTCCGCTCCCGCGCGCACCCCGGCCGACAGCCAAGTCTGGCGCGATTTGCCCGAACCGGTGGTAAATGTGTGCACCCGCACCTGCCGCCCGGCCCTCGTCCCGTTGGCCTCCAGCGGGGTCGACCACCACCGGCCTTGCAACGCGGTCAGTCCCTGCGCCGCTACCCAGGCGGCAAACTCCGCCGCAATCCGTTTTTGGGCGCGATAGCCGAGCACGATCAATACTACAAAAACCACCGCGAACACCAGAGGCATGATCAGATTACTCATGCCTGACTCATGCCGCCGATTCCCTCCGCCTCCAAACGAAAAAGCCCGCGCCCCCGTTTAAACGGGGAACGCGGGCTTGGCTCCGGCATCAGGCCGCTTGCCGGCCTGGACCGGCACGCCGCTTCAATCCACGGCGATCTTGCGCGGCTTCAACGCCGCGGTCTTCGACAGCGTCACGCGCAACACGCCGTCGCGCAGCTCCGCCTGGACCTTGTCGGCATCGACCGCGCTTTCATGCGCGAGCACCAGTTCGTAAGTCGCGTCCGGCGTCTCGCGATGCAGCGCCGTCCAGCCCTCGGGTTTGCGCCAGGCGAGGCGCGCGTTGAGCCGCACCTCGGCCTGATCGACATTCAGTTCGAGGCCGTCCTTGGACACGCCGGGCAAATGCACCAGCAATGAGAACGACTCGGGCGTCTCGTTGATTTCATAACGAGGCGCGACTTTGAGGCCGGTGTCGGCGGCGGCGGTTTTGTCCGCCAGCGCGGGGATGAGAGATGATATGAGTGACATGTTGATAAGCTCCTTTTTCAGGTGGGTTGAGATGTTGAGTGTGGTTTGTTTCGCTGTGGTGCGGCTCGTGGTTCAAGCGACGGCGACCGTGACCTTCCTGGGTTTGGCCTCCTCGCGTTTCGGCAGGGTGACGGTGAGCACGCCGTTCTCGTAGGCCGCGCTGATCTTGTCCGCCTGCACCGTGCCTTCCGGCACGCGGACCGAGCGGCGCAGCTCCACGGTTTCCTCGCGGTCGCCGGTCTTGTGCACGCGCTTCGCCCCGATCTGCAAAGTGCCATCGGCCAGCTCGACGCTGATCGCGGCACGATCCACTCCGGGCAACTCGGCGCGCACCGTGGTCAGATGTGCGTCTTCATAGATATCGAGGGGGAAGCGCACGGCGGTCTCGGCGGGAGCCGTGTCGCTCAACGCCGCCTCGAACAAGCGGTTCACTTCCGCCTCGAGCCCAGTCCAAGGACTGCGGGCGAGGGGAGCGCAATAGGTGCGGCCGGAGGGTTGGGTATAACGTATGATTCTCATGATGGTATTTCCTTTGATGGGTTGGTGTTGGGTTGGTTGATGTTTCGCGATTTGCGACGTTCACCCTTTACGCATGCAGGATGCCCGGACCCGAAAACAGGAGTCGTCTTTGACCAACAGCACCTTGCAAAAATCACCCCGCCCGCCGCTGCGCAAAGTTGTCCGCCCGCCTGTCCCACCCTTGTGCAAGCTCGTCCCAAATTGCGCGTGCAGCCCGCCGCCACCCCGCCCAAGCTGCCCGTCCGTCCATGCAATTCGACTTCGACACCGTCCTCCCCCGCCTCGGCACCGACTCCCAGAAATGGCAAAAATACGCCGGTCGCGACATCCTGCCCCTCTGGGTCGCTGACATGGATTTCCGCTCCTCGCCCGCCATCCTCGACGCCCTCCAACGCCGCGTCGCCGACGGCATTTTCGGCTACGCCCGCCCCGTAAAATCCACCGTGGACGCCGTGGTCAACGCCCTCGCCTCCCGTTACGGCTGGTCCATCGACCCCGCCTGGATCGTCTGGCTCCCCGGCCTCGTCTGCGGCCTCAACGTCACCTCCCAGGCCTTCGCCGCGCCCGGCGAGGAGGTCCTCTGCCTCACGCCCGTGTATCCGCCTTTCATGACCGCGCCGAAAAACTCCGGCCGCGTCTCCGTCACCGTCCCCTTTGTCCTGAACTCCGCCGCGCCGCGCTGGGAGATCGACTGGGCCGCCCTCGAACGCGCCGTCACCCCGCGCACGAAGCTCTTCTTCCTGTGCAACCCGCACAACCCCCTCGCCCGCGTCTTCCGTCGCGACGAGATCGTGCGCCTCGCCGACTTTTGCGCCCGCCACGACCTCATCCTCTGCTCCGACGAGATCCACTGCGATCTCATCCTCGATCCCTCGTTGCCCCACTTGCCGACCGCCCTCGTCGCGCCTGAACACGCCGCCCGCACCGTCACGCTCATGGCCCCGAGCAAGACCTACAACGTCCCCGGCCTCGGCACCTCCTTTGCCATCATCCCCGACTCTGCGGTGCGCGCCCGCTTCGTCCGCGCCACCGCCGGCATCGTCGCCGAGGTCACCTGCCTCGGCTTCACCGCCTGCGAGGCCGCCTACCGCGACAGCGAGGCCTGGCGCCAGGCCCTGCTCGCCAC
>JBEGTN010000055.1:0-3135 GCA_041179405.1 Verrucomicrobiota bacterium | reverse complement strand
TCCACTGTCACGCTCTTCCGCTTCCTGATGACCGCGTCCGCCTCGGTCGATATGAACCCCGCGCCCTTACGCCTCCATTCAACGATTTGCTCCGGCTCTTTGAGCCAACCTGTTTTTAAATGAGAAAACTCCCCCTGCTCGGCATTTTGTTTCTGTTCGCCCTCATGATGGGAGGCCTTCGCGCCGCCGAGGCGGGAGGACCTGCCGCCGCCGCGACCTCCTCCTGGGGCGAGCGCCTCCGCCACGGTGGCGTCACCGCGATCGTCCAGATCGGCCTGTCTGTTTTCGGCGCCGGCTTCGCCATCGAGCGCTTCGCCCGCCTTCGTCGCGCCAACCTCGTGCCGGACGGCCTCGCCGAGGAGGCCCGCAGGCTCTGGCGCGAAGGTCGCTTCGAGGAATTGGAGAAACTCGGCGAGACCCGCCCCAGCACGCTCGCCCGCGTGATCTCCTTCATCGCCCGCAATCGCACCGCCCCGATGCTCGAGGTTTCCGAGGTCTGCGGCGACATGGTCTCGCGCGAACTCGCCGAGCACAATCAGCGCGCCTACCCGCTCGGCATCCTCGCCACCCTGGAGCCGCTGCTCGGTCTGCTCGGCATGATCCTCGGCATGATCACCACCTTCGAAACCGTCGCGTCGGCGGGCGAGCTCGGCGACGCTTCCCAGCTCGCCAACGGCATCTCCGAGGCGCTCGTGACCACCGGCCTCGGCCTCGCCATCGCCATCCCCTTCCTCGCGCTCTACCACTACTTCAAGCACCGCACCGCCGGCTTCGGCGTCGTGCTCGAAGAGCGGGTCACCGGCCTGCTCACCGAGTGGTTCATGAGCAAAACCCGCGACTGAGGCCGCCACCATGAGAGTCCGAAAACCCGAGGACGAGCCCTTCGAGATCAACCTGATCCCGATGATCGATTGCATGCTCGTGATCATCATCTTTTTCCTCGTCGCCACCACGTTGAAGAAAAAGGAGGAGAAGGCGAAGGACCCTCACGTTCCGAAGCCCGAGATCGCGGTCGTGTTGCCCGACAGCCTCGCCGCCGTCTCCGACCAGAGCCCGCCGGACATCTTCGTGATCGGCCTCGACCAGGCCGGCCGCGTCTATCTCGGCGCGGAGCGCGAACCCGTCGATAAAGTCCGCCTTCACCGCGAAATCCGCCGCCTCGCCCACACCGCCGGCGCGGATGGCAAGGTGAGCATCGATGCGGATCGCGGCGCGCGCTACGAGGATGTCGTGCGTATCCTCGACCTCTGCGCGTTCGAGGGCTTGCACCACGTGGGTTTCCACACCCGTAAAGAAACCACTGCCCCCTGAGGCTCGCCTTCGCCTCCGCCCATGCGCCCGCGCAAAACCATCATGCCGGCCTGCTGGCTGGCCTCGCTCGCCCTGCACTCGCTGGTGATCGGTTGGCTGGCCGCGCGCGCGCCCGCCGGTGCCTCCGTCGCTAAGCCAACGTCCGGGGCGAGCGCCCGCGCCCCGGCCCCCGCCGCGCAGGCATCCGCGTCATCGGCCGCCGACGCGGAGTCCGCGCGCCCCGCGACCCCGGCCGAGGCGCTCCGCTCGCTCGCCGAGGCCCGCCGCGAAATCGCCGCGCTCGAGGCCGCGCAACGCGACCAGCTCCGCCGCACGGCCGGCCAGGCACCCCGCCTTTCCCCGGACGAAATCGCCGCTGCCCAAGGGCAGGCCGCCGAGGCCCAGACCCGGGCGGCCGAGGCGCTCAGGCGCGCCGCCTCCTCCGGCCCCGCGACTCACGGGGATTCCGCCGCGCTGGCCGAGGCCGCCGCCGCCGCCCGCGAGGCGCAGACCCGGCAGGCCAGCGTGCTCGAAGCCCTCGTCCTCGCCGACCCGGCCTTCGAGCCCGCCTACCGGGCCCAGGCCGAGGCGAACACCGCCCAGCTTCGCGCCACGCAAACCCAGTCTCAGGCCGAGGCGCAACTTTCCGCCGCCCGGCAGCTGGAGCGGAAGACCGCGCCGCTGGCGGAAGACCTGACCGAGGCGAAAGAGATGCTCCGCGACGCCGAGGCCCAGCTCGCCCAGGCGCAGGCCAGGCGCGAGGAGCTGACCGCGCTCCTTCCCTCCCTCGAGGCCGCGCAGGAGACTGCAAAAACCGAGGCGCAGAACGCCCCGGGCGAGGGCGGCAAGGCCCGCCTCTCCGCCACCAAAAAACGCCTCTCCGAAACACAAAAAGCCGCCGCCAACGCGCGCAAAAATTTAACCCGCGCCGAAAGCGACATCGTGAAGTTTGAGCAGCGCGCCGCCGAGCAAACCGCCCGCGTGGCCAAATTCGAGGAGAAGCAAACCGCCCCCGCCGACAACGCCGACGGGCTGCGCCGCCAGGCCGAGGCCACGCTCACCGAGTCCGCGCGCCTGACCTCCGAGGCCGCCGCGCGTCAGGCCGCCGCCGCCCGCTCCTTCGCCGCCGCCCGCGCCGGACACGCGCCCGCCGCGCCCGATTCCGCACCCTCCACGGAGCCGGAAAACCTGGCCGCCGTTTATCAGTCGGCGCTTCGCCAGGAGGAGGAGTTGTCCGAGGCTTACCGTCGCCTGCGCGCGACCGACCTCGCCCTTCGCCGCAACCTCCCGCTCGGCCGCGCCCTCGAACTCACCGACACCGCGCGCCCCGTCCGGCCCGATCTCACTCCGGAACTCGCCGGCTTGCTCGCCACAGGCGCGGCTGAGGCCGCAACCGAGAAGAGTTCGACCGCCGTTCGAGACGCGCAGAACCAGCTCGCCGCGATGAGCGCGCTCGCCGATTCGATGCTGGGTCGCGCGCGCGAACTCGGCTCCGACCCCGGCCAAAGTCGGGCGCTCGAAAGCCTGGCGGCCGAGGATGACCAGCAACGCGCGAAAGACCTCACCCTCGCCATGGCCGCCGCCGCCGACGGGGCGGGCGAAGCCGCCGGATCTGGACCCGCCGCCGCGGCTTCCGCCCGCTCCGGTGGTGCTGGCGGCGGCGGAGCGGGGAAGGGCACCGGCCCCGGTTCCGGCTCCGGTCGTTCGGGCGGCGGCTCGGGCGCCGGAGCGGGAGCCGGCTCCGGTTGGGGAGTGGGTTCGGGCACCGGCACCGGCTCGACCTCGGGACCGCCCCCGCTGTCGAAAAACCTGGCCGCCATTCCCGGCCGCGTTGTCGGTCCCGCC
>JBEGTN010000054.1:0-2962 GCA_041179405.1 Verrucomicrobiota bacterium | reverse complement strand
CACAGCGGCCCCACGGAAGGAAAGTGTTTGGACAAGGACATGAATAGGAGGGGTTGGTTGTTATTGAGAAAAATTGCTTGAGGTAGGGCGGGACCGCTGGGCCCGCCGCGAAGTCCTTTTGAGCCCCTGCGGCGCGCCCGGAGGTCGCGCCCTACCCAAAATCAGCATCCGGATTCAGTGGGGATTTGGTGTCCTGCTTCACGCCCAGGCCGCGACACCTGTCGGCGCGGCGGACGGCTCGTAATAACCCAAGGGCTTGAGCACGCGCCCGGCGTCGCGGGCGGGCGGGGTGGAGCGCTCCGGCTGCGGCGTCGCGGCAGCGCCGACGGCGGGCCGCCCGCTTTCCAGGGTGAGCAACAATTGCCGCTGCTCGCGCCAGAGAGCATGCAAGGCCACGGCATCATCGGCGTTCAGGCGGGGGGACGTCGGCGCGTCGACGCGGCCGAGCACGGTGAAGGCCAGCACCGCCACCCAGGCCGCCGCCAAGGTCGCCCACGTGCCGCCGCAGGGCTGCACTAGCTCGCGCCACAGCGTGCGCAACACCGCCAGCGCCGTCGGCGAGCGGTGCGCCGCTCCGCCGCCGCCCAGCTCGGCGGCCAACACGTCGCGCCGCAGCGCATCCAGCCGCGCCGTCACCGCCGCGTCGCGGTCCAGCAAATGTTCACGCAAGGTTTTCGTTTTCATGATCGGTTCAGTAATTCGGGGTTCTCGTTGAGCCGCTCGCGCAGCGCGCGTTTGGCGTGGTGCAGGCGGGATTTCACCGTGCCCACCGGCGCGCCGGTGATCGTGGCTATCTCCTCCAGCGAAAAATCCTCCAGCACGTGCAGGGTGAACGCCGCGCGCTGCGCCTCGGGCAGCTCGGCGAGCAACGCGAACACCGCCGCCGCCTCTTCCTCGCGCACGAGCAGCTCCCCCGGCGCGGGCAGGGTATCGTCGGCCGCCTCGTCGAGGTGGTCGCCCAACGCCTCCTCGCGCCACGCCCGCCGCGAGCGTTGCGCGCAGAGCTGGTGCGCGATCCCGAACAGCCAACTGCCAAACCGCGCGTCCTCGCGCAGCGTCGGCAGATGCCGCACCGCCCGCACGAAGGTCTCCTGCACCAGATCAAGCGCCGCCTCCTCGCGCCGCACCAACTCGTTCACGAAAGTGAAGAGCGGCCGTTGGTAGCGACCCAGCAGCACCGTCCAGGCCCGCGTGTCGCCCGTCCGCGCCTCGGCCACCGGCAAAAGTTCAGCGTCCGGGGGCATGGCCATGGGGGGATCGGGGTAAGGGCGGCACGTCCAGAAGAATGCAATCGCGGGCAAAAGGTTCAATCCACACGGTTTTTCTCTCGGCACCCACGAACCACCTCGATTCTCCACGCTCAAAACACCGCCCACCCAACCACGCCATAGTTGACAGTGAGACTCAGTCCCATCTAGCTGCCCGACCCGGCTCGCGCCGCCTCGTCTCCCATGTCCGCCGCACCCAACGCCACTCCCGCCTCCCCTGCCCGCGCCCCGGTTTACGCCCTCGTGGGCAATCCGAACTGCGGCAAATCCACGCTCTTCAACGCCCTCACCGGCCTGAAGCAGAAGATAGGCAACTACCCCGGCGTCACCGTCGAGCGCAAGGTCGGCACCGCCTACACCCAGCACGGCCAGCCCCTCACCCTGATCGACCTGCCGGGCACCTACTCGCTCGCCGCTCGCTCGCCCGACGAGGCCGTCACTCGCGACATCCTCCTCGGCCGCCGCGCCGACACCCCTACTCCCGACCGCATCGTCTGCATCGCCGACGCCACCAACCTCGAGCGCAACCTCTACCTCGTTCACCAGATCCTCGATCTCGGCCGGCCCGTCATCCTCGTGCTCAACATGATGGACCTCGCCGCCCAGGCCGGCATCGCCATCCGCATCGCGCGCCTGGAACACGAGCTCGGCATCCCGGTCATCCCCTGCGAAGCCGCCCACGGCAAGGGCATCATCGAGCTCAAGCTCGCCCTCTCCCGCCACGATCTCCCCCTGCCCCGCCACGCTTGGGACGTCCCCGCGCCCATCGCCCCCGCCGTCGCCGAGTTGCAGGCTTCGCTCTCCCGCGACGAAGGCAAAAACCCGCTCGTCGCCCGCGCCGAGGCCCTTCTCCTCCTCACCGATCAGGACCCGGTGCGCGTCGCCGGCTCCACTCCGCTCAGCCCCGGCACCCTCGCCATCCTCGATTCGTGGAAAAAACGCTGGTCCGCCGACGGCACCGACTGGGCCGGCCTGCTCGTCGCCGCGCGCTACGACGTCATCGGCAAACTCGTCGCCCAGGTCGTCAACGCCTCCGCCCCCGCCGGCGCCGACGGCTCGCCCCACGCCCACTCCACCTCCGACCGTATCGACGCCGTGGTGACGCACCCGATCTGGGGCTGGGCCATCCTCGCCACGCTCATGGGTGTGATGTTCCTGAGCATCTTCACCCTCGCCGGCATTCCCATGGGGTGGATCGAGAGCCTCATGGCCGTGATCTCCGGCTGGGTTTCCGGCCACCTTCCGGCGGGCGACCTGCATAACCTCATCATCGACGGCGGGCTCGCCGGCATCGAGGGCGTGCTCATTTTCCTACCCCAGATTTTGATTCTGTTTTTCTTCATCGGCCTGCTGGAAAGCACCGGCTACATGGCGCGCGCCGCCTTCATCATGGATCGCGTGATGAGCAAGGTCGGCCTGAATGGCCGCAGCTTCATCCCCATGCTCAGCTCCTACGCCTGCGCCATCCCCGGCATCATGGCCGCGCGCACCATCGAGCAACCCAAGGACCGCCTCGTCACCATCCTCGTCGCGCCCTTCATGAGCTGCTCCGCGCGCCTGCCGGTTTACCTGTTGCTCATCGCCGCGCTGGTGCCCGGCGACAAACCCGCCATCGGCACGCAGGTCGCGCTGATGCTGCTCATGTATTTCCTCGGCACCTTCGGCGCGTTTTTCTTCGCGTGGCTTTTTAAGAA
>JBEGTN010000053.1:0-6539 GCA_041179405.1 Verrucomicrobiota bacterium | reverse complement strand
CGGTATCGTAAAAACCTCACTCCACCCGCAAAATATACCCGCGCAGGTATTCGCTCTCCGGCATCGTGATGAGCACGGGGTGGTCCGCCGGCTGGTGGCAGAACTCCACTACCTGCACCTTGCGCTTCGCATCCGCCGCCGCGTCGGCCAGCACGCTGCGCAGCTCCGCGTCTTGCATGTGGTGCGAACAAGTGTAGGTCGCCAGCAGACCGCCCGGCGCCAGCGCCTTCATCGCCCGCAGATTGAGTTCCTTATAGCCGCGCAAGGCCCCTTCGAGCGTGCTCTTCGACTTCGCGAAGGGCGGCGGGTCCAGCACGATCAGATCCCAGGTCTCTTCGTGCTTGGCTCCGAAATAGTCGAACACGTTCACCGCCGTGAACTCCGCCTTTACGCCGTTGCGCTCGGCGTTGCGCTTGGCCTGCGTGATCGCGTCGAAGGCGCTGTCGAGGCCCTTCACCGTCGCCGCCCCGGCCCGCGCCGCGTGCAACCCGAACGAACCCTGGTTGCAAAACGCGTCCAACACGCGCCGGCCCTTGGCGTAGCGTGCGACCGCCGCGTGTTGCTCGCGTTGGTCGAGGTAGAATCCGGTCTTCTGCCCGTTCTGCAAATCGAGCCAGTAGTCAAAGCCGTCGATCGCGTGCCAGCGGGGCTCCCAAGTCTTGCCGCTGCGGGTGCGGATTTCCTGCGGCAGGCCTTCGAGGCGACGGATGTTGGCGTCGTTGCGCAGGATGATTTCCGCCGCCTGGGTGCGCTCGGCGAGCAGCTCGACGATCAGGTCCGCGCGGCGGTCCATCGCGAGGGTCTGGATCTGCACCACGAGGGTGTCGCCAAACTGGTCCACCACCACGCCGGGCAGGTCGTCAGACTCGGACCAGATCAGGCGGCGATTTTTACCCGCGCCCGACGGGGCTTCGTCGCGGCGTTTCACGGCCCGGTCGATCGCCGCGCGTAGAAACGCCTCGTTCAACTCCACCCGGTCGCGGCTCAGGCGACGCCAGACGATCTGCGACTTCGAATTATAGATGCCGCTGCCGATGAAGCGGCCCGTGCGGTCGCGACCCTCGACCACCTCACCGTCGTGGCTGGGGGCGGGCAAGGTCTCCACTTCGTTGCCAAACACCCAGGGGTGTCCGGCCAACGCGCGAGACTTGGCATTGGGTTTTAACTTAATGGATGCGACTTCGGCCATGAGACCGCCCACAACACCCCACCCGACCCCGACACGAAAGCTCAAAAACACCCCGCCACCCTCAAGTTTGCGTTTTCCCTTCCCCTCCCTGCCTCCGCCCCCTTCGCTCTTCCTTTATCGCCATGACTCCCGCCCAGGAAATCGCCCGCCGCCGCACTTTTGCCATCATCTCGCACCCCGACGCCGGCAAAACCACGTTGACCGAGAAGTTTCTTCTCTACGGCAACGCCATCCATCTCGCCGGCTCCGTGACCGCCCGCAAACAGCAGCGCGCCACCACCTCCGACTGGATGGAACTCGAAAAGCAGCGTGGCATCTCCGTTTCCTCCACCGTCCTCCAGTTCGATTACCAGGGCTACGCCGTCAACCTGCTCGACACCCCCGGCCACAAGGACTTCTCCGAGGATACCTACCGCGTGCTCACCGCCGTGGACGCCGCTCTCATGGTCATCGACGCCGCCAAGGGCATCGAGCCCCAGACGCGCAAGCTCTTCGAGGTCTGCAAACGTCGCGGCATCCCGATCTTCACCTTCATGAACAAGTGCGACCGCCCCACGCAAAACCCCCTCGAGCTCATCGACGAGCTCGAGCGCGTGCTCGGCCTCGCCCCCTGCCCCGTCACCTGGCCCCTCGGCAACGGCCCCACCTTCAAGGGCGTCTTCGACCGGCGTGTTAACCAGGTCCACCTTTTCGAGCGCACTCCTCACGGCGCCTTCCGCGCCCCGGTCAACGTCACCGGCCTCGCCGACCCCGCCGTGCGCGACAAGTTCGACGACTACACCTACGACGAGGTCACCGAGCAGATCGCTATGCTCGACGGCGCCACCGCTCCCTTCGATCTCGCCGCCATCCACGCCGGCAAGCAGACGCCCGTCTTCTTTGGCTCCGCCGTGAACAACTTCGGCGTGCAGCTCCTCCTCGAGAGTTTCCTCCAATACTCCATCCCGCCGACCACCCGCCGCTCCGTTTCGATGAGCACACCGGGCGCCCCTGCCCAGACCGAGGCGCGCGAGATCCCCGTCACTCACCAAAAGTTCTCCGGCTTCGTCTTCAAGATCCAGGCCAACATGGACCCGAAGCACCGCGACCGCATCGCCTTCATCCGCGTCTGCTCCGGCAAGTTCGAGCGCGACATGGTCGTCACCCACCAACGCACCGGCAAACAGGTCCGCCTCTCCTCCTCGCACAAGCTCTTCGGCCAGGAACGCGAAACCGTGGACGTCGCCTGGCCGGGCGACGTGATCGGCCTCGTCGGCCACGACGCCTTCGGCATCGGCGACACCCTCAGCGAGGACCGCGCCATCGCCTACGACGAGATCCCGCGTTTCCCCTCAGAGGTCTTCGCCTACATCAACAACCCGACCTCCGCCGACGCCAAAAAATACCGCACCGGCCTCGAGCAACTCCTCCAGGAGGGCGTCGTCCAGTCCTTCATGCCGCGCAACGCGCCCCCCGGCGCGACCCTGCTCGCGGCAGTCGGCCCGCTCCAATTCGAAGTCGTGCAGGCCCGCCTCAAATCCGAATACAACGCCGAGTGCCGCATCGAGCCCACTCCGTGGACGCAGCTCCGCTGGGTCGAGCCGCACCCCTCGCTGGCCAACCCCAACGACATCATCGTCGCCAGCGGCGTCGCCTTCGGCACCGACAAGTTCGGCCACCCCATCGTGCTCTTCCCCAACGACTGGACGCGCGATTACTTCATGGAGAAAAATCCCGAGCTAAAACTCCACGAGATGCCCATCGAGCAAACCAGCGCATCTTAGGCTGGAGCCCGGAGGGCACAGAGCCCAAGCAAGACCTGACGTTCATCTGATCTATTCTCCGTGGCCTCTGTGTCTGGGCTCAGGCTCGGCCCTGTGGCTAATCCGAAGAGTTGTATGTCATGGACTGCTAGGGCGCAATCAGGCTTACCCCTGTCATCTCGGCAGGTTTGGAAAGGCCCATCAAGTCGAGCACCGTAGGCGCGATATCGGCCAGACGGCCGCCAGAACGCATCTTGGTGCCTGCTTTGGTGAAACTGTCTCCCACCACGAAAACTTCGACCAGGTTCAAGGTGTGCGCGGTGTGAGGTCCGTTCACGGTCGAGTCCCACATCATCTCAGCATTGCCATGGTCAGCGCAGACGACGGCGCGACCGCCCATGGATTTGACTGCGGCAAGCAACTCGCCGACTCCGGCATCGGTGGCCTCGCAAGCCTTGATGGTCGCGGGAAGTGAACCGGTGTGTCCCACCATGTCGGGATTGGCGTAATTCACCACGATCATACCGTATTTACCCGAAAGAATAGCCTCCTTGCTCAGACGGGTAACCTCAGAAGCGTTCATCTCGGGCTGCATGTCGTAGGTGGGCACCTTCGGGCTGGCGGGGCAGGCGCGATCTTCACCGGGGAATGGATCTTTGTTATAATTGTTGAAGAAGAAAGTGACGTGCGGGTTCTTCTCCGTCTCAGCGCAACGGAACTGGGCGACCCCGGCAGAGGAAACAGCTTGGGCGAGGATATTTTTGAGCTTGGGCGGCTTGGGCGAGATTACATGCACGGGCAGGCCGGACTCATACTCGGTCATGGTGGCGTAGTAGAGATCGAGCTTCGGACCGCGATCAAACTCAGCGAAACCGTCGAGCACGAAAGCCTTGGTGATCTCACGCGGACGGTCGCCGCGGTAGTTGTAAAACACTACGGCATCACCGTTCTGAAAAGTGGCGAGTGGTTTGCCGTCGGCGCCGACGATGGCGGTGGCGGGCACGAACTCGTCACCCTTCTGCGTCTCGGAAAGCGGGTTTTCGTAGTAGTGCTGCACGGCGGCGGCGGCTGAGGTGGCGGTGGCGGCGATGGCGCGACCGGTCAGGAGGTCGTAGGCTTTTTTGACGCGCTCCCAACGGTTGTCGCGGTCCATGGCCCAGAAGCGGCCCGTGACGGTGGCGATGCGGCCGTAGCCGAGCTCGCGGATCTTTGCCTCGACCTGGGCGATATAGCCGAGGGCGCTGCTCGGAGGGGTGTCGCGACCATCGGTGAAGGCGTGGATGAAAACGCGGTCACCTGCGATGCCATCGGCCTTGGCTTGAGCGAGCAGGCCGTAGAGATGCTCCAACATACCGTGGACTCCGCCATCGGAGACGATCCCCATGAGATGCAGCTTGGCGGTGGCGGAGGCTTTGACGCGCGAGACGACTGCCTGCCAGACAGGGTTGGGCACGAGCTGCTTGTCGGTGAACAACTTGTTCAGACGCACCAGTTCCTGATCGACGATGCGACCGGCGCCGATGTTTTCATGACCGACCTCGGAGTTACCCATCTGGCCGTCGGGCAATCCGACGTCGAGTCCGCTGGCGGAAACGAGGGTAACCGGCGAATGAGCCTGAAGATAGTCGTCGACCGGTTTATGAGCCAGGGCAACGGCGTTGACCTTGTTTTGATCGGCGTTGGGGTTGTGCCCCCAACCGTCGCGGATGATGAGAAGGACCGGTTTGCGTGTGGTGCTCATGGATACGAAGAGCCCCGAGCAGAGAGGCAAAGCCGCGCCACGCCAACACTGATATCTACGATAATCCGCAGATTCTGCGGATGAAGCGTCCCGAAAAGAACCCGCAACAATGCTATCGAGTGGCACATCCCCACGCCTTCAGACCTCGCCAAAAGAGTGCGCCCACGATTCCTGACGGAGGAGTGTCTGTGCCTTCCCGAAAAAGGATAGGCGGCTCATCCTCTAACAGCCCCATTTTGGGAGACCAAAGGGCCTGGTGTTTTACGAAATAAACAATGTTAAAACTGACAATATATAGCCAAACGCAACCAAACCGGGGACCAGTTTACATATCATTTTAACCCTCGAAGCATCCACTTCTGGCACAAGCTCGGACTTCCTGCGGGCAAGCTCTTTTGATGGCAACGCACATATAAAACAAACCAGCCAGGTCGCTGGAAAATAGATAATGGTGCCCCCTATGCCACCTTGATCGTGCAATGTGCCGACCGACCCAGAAATAACCAACACCCACACGGAAAGAGTAAACACAATGGAGGTCAACGCGAGTGCCACTGCTTTTTTGGCTAAGGAGAGCATGGTCATAAGGTGATGCGTAAAACTGGCCCCAATTATTTCTCCGATCCGTCTGCCTCAGCACTCCGGAGGGGGAGCGTTGTTTCCATGCGTAGGGCAGGTGCGTCCACGCGAAACCGTATATGTGCAAATCACCTGCGAACCGCAAGGGGAGATTTAGATTCGCACTAAAAAACGCTGTGATGCCGCCGGAGCTGCGTCACCGCAATTCATCACAGCAACTCAAACGGAATTTCAGCCACAAAAGAGCGCAGCGAGCGCAAAGATCATGAATGCGAAATGGTATCTTTCTGACTCCCTTTTTCCGACTCATTCTGGACCGGGCACCCGGATCTTGAACTCACGTTCAAGCCTACGGGGACACAGCGGACGCGGGCTTGATTTGGCGAAATTTAGCGGTTCAAAACTCAGGAGTCGGGGCAGAAGCCGTAAAGGAGGTCGTCGCGGCCCTTGCCGGGCCAGTTGACCTGGTCCACGCGGAGGTGGCGCATGACGGCAAAAACGAGGGCGTTGAGCGCGGCCTCGAAACCGAAGATCGAATACAGGGGCGGCGCGTTCACCCGCACCACGAAGGCGCTCAAGCCCACTTCTCGCAACATACGCACGCTTCGATCCACCAAGTCAGCTTCCGCCGCTGAATCTCCCTGCAAGATTATGACGGGCTTGGGGTGCGCGTTCATCTGCTGAAATGGACCATGAGCGAATTGCAGAAAATCCGAAATTGGCGGACAGGGCCAGAAGACGCCTTCCATGAATTTGCAGGCGAGGTTTTGCGCGAAGTCGGAAATGGGAGCGGCGGTGACGATGTTGAATCCCTGAGAGAAGGCACTGGGCAGGCGGATCATGGCGTCGAGCAGGTCGGCCGGGGCGGGCTCGGCCAGGAGCGGCAGGATGGTAGCGGCGCGCGGCGGCGGGAAGCGGCAGCCAGCGAGCTGGGAAGTGAACTGGAGCGCGGCAAGGTAGCCGGCGAGCGGGCCCACGAAGCGGATGAGGGTGGTGTATTCCTCGGCGAGCGGAAACTCGATGAGTTCGCCGCCAGCATCGAGGATGGATTGGAGGAGGGCGGCGCGGTCGCGTTTGCCGGCGGCCAGGGCGGCGGCCGGCGTGGTGGCGGTGAAGAGCACGCAGTGGGCGAAGTCCTGGCGGCGCTTGAGCGCGATCTGGGCGTTGGGCGACACGCCTTGAGAGAAGACGACGAGGGTCTTGCCGGCAAAGGCGTCGCGGTGCCAATCGACAAAACCGGAGAGCGGAAGGTAGGTGGCGGCGCGGTCGGTATAGAGGTTGAGCAACA
>JBEGTN010000052.1:0-2593 GCA_041179405.1 Verrucomicrobiota bacterium | reverse complement strand
ATAACTGCCGTCGGAGTGAGGCATGAAAACCAGCACCGTGACCACCATCGCGATAGCGAAGCCCGAGCAGGAAAGAAGCACGCTGGCGACGGGGCCGCCGGCCTTGAGCGTCTGGATAATGTAGGGGTTGAACAGGCCGGCGGTGCCGGCAGCGAGATTCCAGAAAAGGTAAATGGTGGCGGTCCAGACGAGGGCGCGCAGATTGCGGCCGGTGAAAAGCGCGCCGATGCGCTGGCGAACGACGGTGGTGGAGGTGGCTGCTTCTTTCCAGCGGGCGGACTCGGTCAGGCCCTGGCGAAGCGCCCAGGTGATGACCGCAACGACGAAGAGGTGCAGCAACACGATACGCGTGCCGAGGAGTTGATTCTCGGGCGAAAGAAAGGTGCCAAACAGGGCGGCCATCACGAAGACGACTACGGGGCCAAGGCACCAGGCGATCTGGGTAAAGCCGAGGAGTCTGCCGCGAGCTTTGGCCGGGGCGAACTCGCCGACGAGGGCGAGCGAGGTGGGCACGTCGGCGCCGACGGCGAGACCGATGATGACGGTGCCGATGAGAAGCATCAGACTATTCACCGCGAAGGCGGCGAGCAGGATGCCGATGGCGTAAACGATGAGATCGAATTGGTAGATGCGCTTACGGCCGAGCTTGTCGCCGAGCCAGCCGCCGACGATAGCGCCGATGGCGCAGCCGATAGCGTTGGGACCGACGGAGGCGAGCAGGCCGACCTCGCCATTGGAGAGGGCGAAGGCCTTTTTGAAATTCACCATGCCGACGCCGAGGCCGACGATGGAGCCGGCGTCGAGGTAGGAGGCCATGCCGGCGAGGGCGGACCATTTCCATTGCTGGCGAGTGATGACAGTGGGATCGGCGACTGGGGCGGTGGAGCTCATAGAGGAGGCGGAGGGAGTTTTTGCAGGAGGGGGTGGATGAAAAATTAGCGGGCGGGCAGCCAGACGGACATGTCGGTGTCGCCGCGGTTGCCCCAGGCGTAATAGGGCACGAGCTTCAGCTTGATCGGCGTGGCCTCGGGCGCGCGGACCTCGCGATAAAGCTGGCCTGGCTGCCAAGCGGGACGGGGGAAAGCGAGGGCGGGAAGCGTGAGGGTGAGGACGTCAGCGTTGACGATTTTCTCGCGCTGGAAGGAAACGCCCTTGGTGCCCTGGCTGAGCGAGAGGGCGACGTCCTTGAGATTCACGCCGGAGGGGAGGTCGTTGGACTCGACACAGTAAACGAGCGGGCCGTATTTCACCGCGACTTGGTTAAGGGTTTCCTCAACAAGCGGATTGGCCTCAAGGAGGACGGGCTTGAAGCCGAGGTCGAGTGTGACGACATCGCCGGATTTCCAGACGCGGGAAACCTCCGCGTAGGTGCCGGGGCGGAGCACGGCGTCGGCGGGTTGGCCGTTGACGCGAAGGGTGGCGGCACCCTCGGCGATCCAGCCGGGGATGCGGAGCTTGAGCGCGACATCGGCGGAGGGGGCGGCGTCCACGATGAGCTTGATCGCGCCGGACCAGGGGTAGTCAGTTTCCTGACGGAGCTTGATCGCGCTGCCGTCGAGCCAATGGGTGTCGAGCGTGCTGGCGGCGTAGAGGTGGACCCAGACGGCGTCGCGGGAAAGCGAATACACGTAGTTGTGCGCCTCGGCGATGGTGCGGACGACATTGGGCGGGCAACAGAAGGACGACTTGATGTTGGCCATGCGGGTGCGCGACCAGCGGAGGGGAACATCGAAGTCGGCGAGCTTCTTGAGCGGGTTGACGTAGAAGTAGTGTTCACCTTCGAGGCTGATGCCGGGGAGCACGCCGTTGTAGAGCGTGCGCTCGAAGAGGTCGGCGTAGGCGGCGTCGCCGGTGACGGTCAACATGCGCCAGATCCACATACCGTAGCCGATGGTGGCGCAGGTCTCGTTGTAGGCGGTGAGGTTGGGGAGCTGGTAATCGCGACCGTAGGCCTGGTGGACGGTCTTGATGTATTTGTGCTGGGTGTGGTCCACGCCGTCAGGCGAAGCGCCGTCGTAGAGCGCGCCGGTCATGCCGGTGACGTAGAGTTTCCGGTTGGCGACGTTGTCGGAGAGGGTATCGAGGGTCTTGAAAAGCGAGGCGTCACCATCCTCGGCGAAGACGTCGGCGACGCCGGCGTAGAGGTAGTTGGCGCGCACGGCGTGGCCGACGGCCTCGGTCATGGCGCGGAAGGGCATACGGTCCTGGTTGTGATCGCTGCCGACGGACGCGGGCACGAGGCTGCGGATCTCGATGAGTTGTTTGGCGAGCTCGAGGTAACGCGGCTCGCGGGTGACGCGGTAGAGTTCGACCACGCCCATGTAATGCGAGGGGCAGATGGCGTTTTGCGCGAGTTCCTCGGGATGCTCCTTGCAAAGGCGGTCGATGTAGTCGGCGGCTTTGCGCGCGAGATCGAGCAGGTTGGTCTTGCCCGTGACTCGATAGTGGATGCACGCGGTCGTGATGAGGTGCCCCATGTTGTAGGTCTCGAAGTGCTCGCGGTCCTCGAATTCCTTGCCAACCGCGCCGGTCTGGCCGCGACGCTGGGGGATGATCTTTTGCGTGTGCAGGTAGCCATCCTCGCGCTGGGCCT
>JBEGTN010000051.1:0-2527 GCA_041179405.1 Verrucomicrobiota bacterium | reverse complement strand
CCGTAGGCCTTTTGCACGACGCGTGAATCCAGAATGGTCACGACGCCGCGGTCCCGGGCGCTGCGGATAAGCCGGCCCACGCCCTGGCGGAAGGTCATCAAGGCCTCGGGCAGGGTCAGGTCGTTGAAGGGGTTGCCTCCGGCGGCGCGGATGTGCTCGGTGCGGGCTTCTAGGATGGGGTGGGTGGGCACCTGAAAGGGCAGGCGGGTAATGATGACCTGCGAGAGGGCGTCACCGGGCACGTCGATGCCGGTCCAGAAGCTGTCGGTGCCGAAGAGGATGCCGTTGCCCGACTCGCGGAGCTGGCGGGCGAGCTCGGTGCGGGAGGCGTCGCGACCCTGCATGAAAAACGGGCGGTGCGCGCCCTGGTAGATCGGCTCCACGATCTCGGCGACGCGCTTCATGTCGGCGTAGCTGGTAAAGAGCACGAGGGTGCCGCCGGTGGTGCGGCGGGTGCAGAAGTCGATGTGGTCCGCGAGCACGTCGAGCGCGAGCTTGGCCTCCTGCGGGGTCGGCAGCGGCACATCGGTGGCGAGGAAGACGCGCATGTTTTTCGCGAAATCGAAGGGCGAGTGCTCCAACTCGGCGCGCACTGTAGGGGCGGCGCCGATACGCTTGCGGAAGGGCTCCAGGTTGTCGGCGACGGCGAGGGTGGCGCTGGTGAAAACGACCGAGGTCGAGCGTTGCAGCAAGGCCTCGGCCAGTTGCGGGGCGACGTCGATGGGGGCGGAGCGGAGCGCGATCACGGTCTGGCGGCGGCCCATGCGCTCGACCCAGTAAACGTTGGCCTCGGGCTCTTCGAGCGAGAGGAATTTCTTCAGGCCCACCTGGACGGTGCGGATCTTGCCAGCCTGCTCGAGCAACTCCTCGCGCTCGCGGCCCTCGTCGAATTTATCGGCCCGGGTGCGCACGGCCTTGTGCAAGGCGAGCAGCGGGCCATCGAGCCAGGCCTCGGCGAAGCCCTCGGCCCGCACGCGCACGATGGCCTGGGTGGCGAGCAGGTTTTCGTGGAGGAAGGCGAAGAACTGGTGCGAGGCCTCGAGCGCGTCGTGGACGAGCTGCTGCTCGGTGGGGCCGCCGTGTTTCTGGAGCAGGCCGCGACGGGTCTTCGGGTTGAAGAGATGTTTGAGCATGCGCTCGATGCCGTAGCTGCTGAGGCGCAGGCCGAAGTAGTCGGTGGCGACCTCGGGCACGGTGTGGGCCTCGTCGAGCACGAGAAAATCGTCGGGGAATAGGATGCCGCGCGAGCCGCCGCCATTGGCCGCCGCGCCGCCGGCGGCGATGAGGGCGAAGAGGAGCGAGTGGTTGACGACGATGAGATTGGCGGAGCGGATGCGGGCGCGGGCGCGTTGATAAAAACAGCGTTCGCAATCGCAGTATTTGCGGGCGCAGGCGGAGGAGTCGGCGTTGACCAGTTCCCAGACATCGGGGGAGGGCGGCGGGATGAGCTCGTGGCGCAGGCCGTCGCGGGTGGTCTCGGCCCAGGCGGCGATGCGCTGGAGGTCGGCGTGCTCGGCGGTGACGAAGAGTTCCTGTTTGTCCTTCAGCGCGGTGGAGAGGCGCGTGGTGCAGAGGTAGTTGCCCTTGCCGAGGAGGACGGCGGATTTGAACTCTGCGTAGGGGCGGGTGCGGGCGTCGGCGGCGAAAACGCGGCGACAGAGCGGGAGGTCCTTTTGGTCGAGCTGCTCCTGGAGGGCGATGGTGTGGGTGGAGACGATGAGCTGCCGCTTTTGGTCCATCGCGTGAACGATGCCGGGCAGGAGGTAGGCGAGGGATTTGCCGACGCCGGTGCCGGCCTCGAAGATGAGCGGCTGGTCGTCCTTCATGGCGGCGGCGGCGGCGTTGGCCATGTGCTCCTGCTGGGGGCGATGTTCGAGGGAAAGGGCGGAGTGGAGGATGCCCTGGGTGCGGAAGAGGAGCGCGGCAAACTCCGGCGCGCGACTCGGAGGAGGCGCGGGCGGCAGGGCTTCTTGTTCATCGCGCAGGCCGATCATGGGAGGTGGCAGCGTTGCGTGGAACTGGCGGAGCGCAAGACGGGGATGCGAAAGGAGGCGGATGGCGGGTGGCGTCCAAGCTTAGCCTAACCAGCGATCGGTTGCCGGGGTGGCACAGTCATTCGTGTCTGTGTTCGGCCATGGTGAGAACTGCCGCTGAACACAGGCAAGAATGCCTGTGCCACGCTCCTGCGGCTAGAATGAACGTCATTCCGATACGACCCGCTCGACTGCATGGACACGGTTAAGGTGCGGGCCGGAGGAGTTCGGCTACGAGTTCGGCGAGGGCGGCGGGCACGTCGGTCGAGGTGGCGATGTAACGGGTGCGCCAGGCTGAGGCCGAGGGGCGAACTTCTCCCGGTTGGTGGAGGTCGAGGCGGAGGGAGGTGAGGTGGGCGCCGAAATCCCAGCTCCAGCGATCTTCGTAGTGAAGGACGGCCTCGGCGCTCGGCGGAAGCAGCGTGAGCGGACCGTAGGTGGCGCGCAGACCGCGAGCGCGAAGCGCGGAGGCGAGCTGCTCGGCGAGCAGGTGG
>JBEGTN010000050.1:0-7892 GCA_041179405.1 Verrucomicrobiota bacterium | reverse complement strand
TACCAGGCGGGTCAGGCCCGCAGTGTCCGTGCCGACGGCAGTGAGGTTGGCGTCGCCGAGGATGCCGAGGTTGAAGAACAACTGGCGCTGGGTGGTGCTGAGCGGAGCGTAGAGATCAACGATAGCGATCAGGTTTTCGCGAAATTGCGGATGGGTGAAAAGGAGCCGGAAGCCAGGGTCGTTCTGGTCGAAACCACCTCTTGTCAGGATTTCAGCCAGGGTGTCTTTTTGCGTCTGGGTGAGGTTGGCAATAAACGACTGAAATTGATCGATGGGAGGGAGAATGTTGCTCGCCTCCTTGTTGTTGCCCGACTGGGTATCGGAGCTCGTGGGCGCGGTGGTGACGGGCGCCAGGTTGGTGCCCGAGGTGTCGATGCCGAAGCTTTGCATGAGGTCGAGGGCCTGGCTGACCGCCTCGGGGTTGATGGTGATGCCTGCGGCGGTCGCGGACTCTAGCGCGGTCAGGGTGCTATTGGCTACAGACTGGGCCAGCGCCTGGTCGTCGGCGGAGAGGTCGCTCAGTTTGGCGGCGGAGCGGACCGCGCCCGTGACATCGGTGATGTTGATCTGGCCGGCGGTGATGGCGAGCTGGCGACCATCAAGCAGGGTGAAGCTGATCGTGCCGTGGGAAACCAGGATGGTCTCGATGCCGTTCGCGTTGACGTTGACGGTGTAGTTGGTGCCACGGGCGCCGGCGAGGCCGCGCGGGGTGCGGATGTTGTAGTCGTAGGTGACGCCTTCTTGTTTGATCAAGTCGGTGACGATCGCGCCCTGTTTCAGATTGAGCGTGGCGGCGGTGATTGTGGTGCCATCGGTGGCTTTGGTCTCGGATGCTTTCTCGACTATCAGATCGCTGTTCGGGCTGATGAGTGATTTGACGCCGGGCATGGGCGTGAGGGCCACACGGCCATCTGCACCGGTTACGATGCGTGTGCCTAGGGTTATGACCTCTCCCTTGGTGATCGGATGCAGATTCGCTTCGCCCGGGGCTTGGATGTCTGCTTTTCCAGTTGAGAAAATCACCCTTACAGTTTGGGCGGAAAGACCTAGCGGGGCCAGGACGGTGAGGGCGAAAACGAGGAAGAGATTTTGTAGTCGCATAAAATTGGCCTTTATTCTGATGCCTTTTTCATGATTTTGACAAGTGCTTTAAGGACCGTGGTTATTGACGGACGCCAGTCACTCGTGCGTATCCAGAACCATATCCAGCAGAGTCCGGTTTTAAGCGACGCAGCCCAGTCTTGCGCGCGTCTGGTTAAAACGGCCATCTAAAGGCAAGCCCTTGAAAATTCCATTCATCAATCGATTGCTCCGGCCAAAGTCGTCGTGGCCGTGGCGCTGGGCGATGACAGCGGGGCTCGGGCTGACCTTGTTTTTTCTCGCTGACGCACGAGCATTGCGGCGCCTGGAGTGGCTGGCGGAGGATTTGCGCATCCGGTTTCGTGCGGGCTGGCAGCAGGTGAAGCCGAGTGGAGCGGTCGTCTTGCTGGCGATGGACGAGCTCTCGGTAAAGACGCTCGGCCACTGGCCGATCGCACGTCAGCAGCACGGGCAACTCATCAATCTGCTCGGGCGCGATGTGCCGGCCCGGCCGACGGTCATGGCGTGGGATTTCTTTTTTACGGATTCGAGTTTCGATCCCGAGATCGACAAGCTCTTCACCGAGCCACTGAGGAAACTACCCTTTCCTCTGGTGATGGGCGCTTTTACTGATCCGGCGGCGCGAGGGTTTTGGTCGGGCGGAAAGCCGGCGACCACCTTGGGTTTGACGCAGCCGATCCCCTGTGACGCGGCCACGCTCGGTGCGCTTATCGATAAGCGCGGTGCCAACCTGCCGATCAATGGTTTGTTGGCGACGTCCAGTTTCGCCTTTCTCGACGCCGATGCTGATGAGGATGGAGTGGTGCGTCGGCTGCCGATGGTTCGGCGCGTCGGCGAACGAGTGTTGCCGGGCTTGGTATTACAGACCCTGATGGCCCATTGGCAGGTGCTGCCGGCGGATGTGAGTATCAAACTTGGCGAGGAGATCGTGCTTTGGTCCGGCCATGCCGGCGAAAAGCATATCCCGATCGATCCGCAGGGGCACTACATCATCAACTATCGTTACGAGCAGGCGGACAAATACAACCAGGACGGCATTCCGACCCTTTCCTATTCGGGCGAGGACGATCCGCCGGACAAGAAGCCCGGTTTGCTCGACCGCCTGCTGCCGCGAGTCGAGTTTGGCGACACGAGCCTGCCGGTGCCCCCGACTGGAGGACGAATCCTCGTCGTCGGCGAAGTGGCTACTGGCATGACCGACCTCGGGCCCAGTCCCCTGCGCGGCGAGAGCCCGAAGGTGCTTTTCCATCTCAACGCCATGGAAAACATCCTGGCCGAGGACCATCTCCGGCACACGCCGCTTTGGCCGCCGCTCGTCGCCCTGTTGCTGGCGGGCATGGTCGCCGCGTTGGTGCTGGAAAAGTATTCATTTCCTAAATACGTCGGCATCGTGCTGGTTTTGACCGTGGCGCCGGCGGCGGTGGGGGCGGGGGCGCTATTACATGCCAACCTCATGATTCCGCTGGCCGTGCCGCTGCTGGGGCTGTCCTTGCAGCAGGCGGTCATCACGACGATGAAGGTCCGTGAGGAGCAGGAGAAACGCGACCGCATCCGCCGCATGTTCGGCTCCTATGTGTCGCCCGAGCTGGTGCGCCGCATGGTCGAGGCGCGGGCGGAACCGCAGCTAGGCGGGCATGAGGCGGAGATCACCGCATTTTTTAGCGATATCCAGGGCTTCTCGGCCTTTTCCGAGGTGCTCTCGCCGTCCGATCTGGTGGTGCTGCTCAACGAATACCTCGGCGGCATGACCGACATCCTCCAGACGGAGGGCGGGGCGCTGGATAAATACATCGGCGACGCCATCGTGGCGATGTTCGGCGGGCTGGTGCCGCTGCCCAACCACGCCGCGCGGGCCTGCGAGGCGGTGGCGAAGATGCAGAAAAAACAGGCCGAGTTGAGGGCTGACTGGCAGTCGCAGGGCACGCGCTGGCCGCCGCTGGTCCATGCGATGAGAACCCGCATCGGTCTCAACTCCGGCGAGGTCGTTGTCGGCAACATGGGTTCGCATCACCGTTTCAACTACACCATGATGGGCGATGTGGTAAATCTCGCCGCCCGTTGCGAAAGCGGCGCGAAATCCTTCGGGGTCTACTCGATGGCGACCGAGAACACGGTGCGGCAGGCTCGCGAGAAAGACTGCGCCTGTGTTTTCCGTTCGCTCGATCGCATCGTGGTGAAAGGCCGCCGCGAGCCGGTGGAGGTTTTTGAAATTGTCGGACTGGCGGCGGATCTGAACGACGAGACTCGCTCTTGTCTGGATAAATTCGCCGTGGGCCGCGCGCACTATTTGAAGCAGGCCTGGCCGGAGGCGATCTCGGCGTTTACGGAGGCTTCCAAACTGGAGCCTCTCCAGCCGGGGCGTGACGCGGGAGTGGAGTCCAATCCCTCTCTTATCATGATCGAGCGCTGCGAGCACATGCTGCACGAACCACCGCCGTCCGATTGGGACGGCGTTTATCGGATGAAGGGCAAATGAAACACGCGGCACGGATGTGTTTCATGACGACTCTGGCGGGCGTGTCGCTCGTTCGTGCGCTGGCGATGGACGGCGAGGCGGCCACTGCGGGCGCCGAGCCGCCGGTGAGTCTGGAGGCGGTCACGGTCACGGCTTCAGCACGATGGTTTGAAATCACCGAGACGGCGGGCCGGGTGATGCTGCGTCCGGCGGAGGCGGGCGGGCCGGTGCGGTTTCCGAAACGCGGGCAGGAGTTCAGTCCGGGCGAGACGGTGACGACTGGCGAACGCTCTCGCTTCGAGCTGACCGGTTCGGAGGCGGCCCGCTGGCGGCTGGGCTCCCGCACCGTGTTCCAGCTGCACAAAGCCGGAGCGCGCTTGCTGGCCGGCACCGCGCTGGCGATGGTGCCGGAGAAGTCGAAGTGGACGATCGAGACCTTTGGCAGCCAGATCCGGCTCGGTGAAGGCACGTGGATACTTCAAGCGGTGGAAAACGAGGGGGTGAAGGCGATCTGTCTCGATGGACCGGCGCAGTTGGAAACCGACGTGGCGGCGGACGCATCGACACCCGCGCTGCTGACTCCGGTTACGGCCCGGTTAAAGCCTGGCGAGTTGATTTTTATCCGACCGCGAGCGCGCGGATTCGGGCCCTTGGTGACGATCTACCTGGAGGAACTTTTGGCGACGAGCCGGCTGGTGGGAAGTTACGCCAAGCCGCTGCCTCAAATGACCCGGTTGCGCAACCTCGGCATCGCCCAGCGCGAACAGCTCAAGGGAGTGACGGCCGCCTTGGTGGCGGGCGCGAAAGGGAGCGACGGTTTTGATGTGTATCTGCCGAAGACGCCACCGGCCGCCACGTTGACGAATGGAGCCGAAAAGTAAGGAGGCGAGCTCGACCGGACTGCCAGCCTGCGACGCCGCAACAGACCCGCGCCGAGGGCGCGAGTGATCGCCAAAAGGCCCGGTAAACTTGAACCTGCGTTCAAGCCTACCGGGCGGGCGGAAAGCGGGCGTTATTACTCCGCGTTCGACTTGGCGGCCTTGGCGGTGGGCCGGGCTGCGGCGGCGGTGAGCTCGTCAAGCAGCAAGGCGCTAACGCGCTCGATGCCGGTGCGGGCGAGACTGCTGGCGGGATAGAGTCCCTGGGCGGCCAGGTATTGGGTGAGCGCGGCGGCCTGGTTGCCGGCGGTTTCCTGGCGCTTGGCGGAATCGACGCGACCGACAAAGGCGGCGACGCGCGGGGCGAGGTCGGCGCGGCGCTGGTTTACGATCACGTCGTTCGGGGTGAGGGTGCAGGCGGCGTCGAGGGCCTCCCAGGCGGCGAAGGCGTTGTTCTGCGCGACGAGCTCCTTGGCCTGGGCGAGGTAGATTTCCACGCGCGAGATGCGCTCGATGATTTCTTTCAACTGCGGGCCGCGCACGGCGTCGGAGAGCAGGGCGATGGCGAGCTCGCTGCGCTGATCGTAGATGCGGCGGAGGTCGTCGCGTTTGGAGGCGTCGTCGAAAAGCACGGCGGCTTGGGATCCGAGGTCCACCTGCTGGGCCATGTTCTCGGTGTAGGTCTTGAGCGCGGGGTTGAGCGGCCAGAGGCCGGCGGCGCGCTGGATGCCTTCCTGGGCGCGGGTGAAGTCCCCGCTGGCGGCGGCTTGTTGGGCGCCGTAAAGGGAAAGGGTGCTCATGCGCTGGGCGGCGCGGAGCGCGGAAGTAACCTCGCTGGTGCGGAAATCTTTGGCGGAGGCGCCAATCTGGACGACGAGTTTGTCAACGGCTTCGTAGTCCTTCAAGTCGGCCAGTTTGCGGGCCTCGTCCACCTGTTTGTAGAGGTTGAGCAGGGTTTGTTTTTTCTCACGCTCGAATTGAGCGACGGGAGGGAGGAACTCGCCGAGAAAAAAGCATTCTTGCAGGCGCTCAAGGGCCGCGACGAGCTGGCCGTCTGTGTAGCTGGCGCGCACGCCTTGCATCGACGTCTCGGTCTCGTTCATGGCTTCGCGGGAGAGGAACTCGAGGGTCTCGACCGTGACGGCGAGGTCGCTGGAGGGGAGGAAAGTGGAGATCTCCTTTTTCAGCTTGGGCTCGATGGTCTGGGCGGAGCCTTTGAAAATGTAGCGGTAGAAGCTGGCGGCGATGAGACAGTGTTGGAAGCGGCGCTGGAGAAACAGGGTGACGAGGGTGCTCTGGAACTGGAGCTTGGCGGCGATGCCGGTGAGCACGGCGCTGCCCTCGGAGGCCTTGATCTTGGCTTCGGTCTCGGCGAGGTCGCGGGTGCGAAAAAACTGGGCTATGGGGGTGGCGGTGGTTTTGTCGCCGACGTCGCGGCCGGCGTTGGACGATTTTTTCTCTTTGGAATCTTCCTTGGCTTTGGCGTCGGCGGCGGCGTCAACGCCTCCTTGGGCCATGAGGTCGCCGGAGTAGCTTACGGCGGACTGTTGCTGGCGTCGTATGCGCTCAAGCTCGGATTGGGTGATGCCGATGGCCTCTTTTTCGTCGCGGATGCGCCAGGCGTTGAAGACCTCGTTGGCGATGGAGAGGCTGGCCCCGCCATCGGATTCGAATTCGCTGGCGCGGTAGAGGAGCTGCCAGGCCTTGCGGGTGTTTTCTGAGGCGACCTCGCCGCCACGGGTGGAGAGGAGGCTGAAAATTTCGTTCACAATGGCGCGGTAAACATCCTGGTCGATGGACTCGGGCTGGCCGAGGTAGCGTTCGAAGCGGGCGCGGAACACGCGGAACTGGCCGACGTTGTAGGTGTGGCCCTTCCAGTTGACGGTGCCCTCCTCGGGGTTGAAGGCGTCGCTATCGGTGTCGAAGGCCTTATTGATGATGGAGAGGAGGGTGTTGCTCTCGATGTTACCGGTGCCGAGGACATTGAAGGCGGACTCGGCGGCGGATTTGGGGGCGCCGGGGGCGGTGGCGGGAACGGCGGGCGCAGTGGAAGTAGCGGCGGCCTTGGTGGCGGCGGTTTTGGCGGCCTTGGCGGGTGCGGCTACGGCGGCGGCGGGTTCGCCGGCATCCTGGGCGGGCGCGACGGACGCGAGGCAGAAGGGCAGGGCGAGCAAGAGAGGGAAAAGGCGCATGGTGGGCGGGGCGGGCGGGCTCAGAGTTTGCGCAGGGCGTTGACGTAAAGCAGGCCGCCGCGACGGACGGTGAGTTCGAGGCGGTAGCGCTGGGCGACCATGAGGTTTGCGCCGAGGGTGTCGGCGATGAACACGGGCAGGCGGGCGGGCTCGGTGCCGAGGGGGCGCACGGCGATGAGGCGGCCGGTGCCCTCGCGCCACTCGAGCTGGGCGTCGATCTCGGCGTCGAGGGTGTAGCGGTTGCCTTGCAGGTTGTCGGGGGCGTTCAGATACGCGGCGACGGGAAACGGCTCTCCGGTCTGGCGGGCGCAGCCGGGGGCGAGCAGCGCGAGGACGAGGGCGAGGCAGAAAAAAGCGGGCCGCAGCGCGGCGCTTAGGTGGGGACGACGCATAGATTTGCTAGGGTGGATGTTCACGGCCAGCGCTGGGTTGCACAACCCCAAAAGACCAGCGTGGCCCCAAGGACGGCGTGGAGGCCGAGCACGGCGAGGGCGGCGGGGGCGCCGGCCAGCCAGCCCGGGTCGAGCAGCATCACGGCGTCGTAAAAGCGCGAGTCCGGCAGATCCCGCATCGCGGTGAGGTAGCCCGACCAGCCCCAGTAGGTGGCGATAAAGGGGCGCACGCTCCACACGATGGCGGCGGGTAGGGCGAGCACCACGCCGGAGAGCGGGAGTTGAAAACCGACCAGATAAATCGAGAGCAACGAGGCGCGGTCGGGCGAGGTGAGCAGGGCGGAGAGCCCGAGACAGACGATGCTCATCGACGCGCCGACGGCGGAGAGCACGGCGAGCTGGGGTAGCCAGGCGCCGGGGAAGGCGCAGAGGAGCTTTACGAAGATGGTCATCCACACGCCTTGCGCGGCGCCGAGGCCGGCGACGAAGAGGAGCTTGGCGGTGGCGTAGGCGCCGGGGCGCAGGCCTGCCATGCGCTCTTTTTCAAACAGGGCGCGCTCGCCGGCGATCTCGCGGGCGCCGTTGTTGCTGCCCATCAGGCAGAGCAGGATGACTTGAAACAGGATCAGACCGGAGACGAGGGTCGCGGTGTTGGCGGCGGCGTGGCGGAACTCGGCGCGGGCTTGCAGGGTTTCGAGGATGCCGCCGTTTTGCTCGAGCCCGAGTCCGCGCAACTGCGGCAGTCCGCCGAGGGCGAAAATCACCACCAGGCAGGGGAACCCGAACGTGATCGCGGCGGTGAGCAGCAGGGTGGCGCGGTCGCGTATGAAAAGCCGGCTACGACGCACCAGGAGCGTCATCAACTGGCTGACGA